>DNWZ01000314.1 GCA_003506095.1 Planctomycetaceae bacterium
CGACGACAATCAGGTCAAAGAAGTCGGGCGAGAACTGTTTGTAGATGTTCTGTGATTCCTCCGTGCCTGTGACCGCTTGGTAGAGGCACAAGTAGATCTCGAATGCTTTGTCGACGGTGCGGTTGGTAATTTTGGTCATCGCCTGACCGAACGGCTTGAAATCGTTTGTCTTGGTTTGGTCGGCCAGGATGTTTCGATCGACCAAAAACAAGATTCGCCGTTTCGCCCCCGACTTCCAGAGCCGCCAGATGATCTGAAATGCGGTGTAGGTTTTGCCGGTTCCGGTGGCCATGACTAGGAGGATTCGATTTTCGCCGCGTGCGATCGCTTCAACGGTGCGGTTGATGGCGATCTGCTGGTAGTAGCGAGGTTCCTTGCCCGAGCCGTCGTCGTAATAGGGCTGCGTTGTGATCGACTCTTGTTCCTGAGAGTAGCCTTTAGCCGTGCGATAGCGTTGCCAGAGTTCTGCCGGTGTCGGGAATTGCTCGAGAGGGATCTCCCGTGTAACCGCCCCGGTTGTCGCGGTTCGATCGTGTTCGAGGAACGCATCGCCATTGGAACTGTAGGCGAACGGCAGGTCGAGCATTTCAGCGTACTCTAACGCTTGCTGCATGCCGTCCCCCACGGAATGCTTGTTGTCTTTAGCTTCGACGACTGCGAGCGGAAGATTGGGCTTGAAGTAAAGCAGGTAGTCCGCTTTTCTTGCTTCGCCTCGACGGACGGTTTTTCCACGAACGATAACTCGGCCTCGCGTGAAGTAGGCTTCTTCGCGGATCTGCGTCATCAGATCCCATTTCGGTTCCGTCAAGCCGACAATCGCTGGCGTGATAAATTTGGTACGAATGTCGGTTTCGCTAAGTTGCTTTTTGTCCATTCCGCGATGGTTACCTGGTCAGTTTTCAGGTTGGTTGGCCGTTGACTAACGGGCATTGCTTAGTGTGCTTGAACAGCCTGAAGAGGGGCAAGCCGGTCCCATGGTACCAAACGCGGCCACGTGCCGGGTACACCGCTTGCGGTAATCTCGGTGACGGGAGGCCGCGAGTGAAGTCAACTTTCGACGGGGAGACTGCACAGCAGGCCCCGTAGGGCGTCCGGCAACATTAATCGAACGGTAAAGCGATTGGCATTCAGAAGCGTTTCAGAACGGCCTGAAGAGGCTCTTGGGCCAAACCAGTCTCGTGCATCCGTTTGGATGCCCTGGTGTGCGGAATGGAGCTTTGCGATTGGTTCGTGCGGATGAGTCTGACGCCTCCGGCAAGATCGGACGGTCACGGTTGTGGGTAGAACTGCGCGAGTGCGCATTAGGGGCTGCGCACTGTCGATTCCGCCGATTCCGATCGTAATACTTTTAGGACGCCCGCAGAGCGTTTTTCTACGCGGTGTTCGATCGCCAAAAACCAGCTTTTTTCTAATGAAAATAATGATTTAATGACAGCTTGTTAATCGATTTTGGGGAACGTTTCCAATCCGCTGCGAATAGGGATCAGTTGTCCTTCAGACCTGGGTGCGAAACTGCTTGGAAATGGCCCGCTTTTGCAGCGAATGCACAAGGCATTTCTAAGACAAATGCCCGTAAAATCATCGGTTCTGCCACAAAGCGTGACCATCGCCGATGCATGGGGCTCCTGGCAGCGACACCAGCAATGGTTTACTCGCAATTATCCGGTGCCATCTAGCATTGCCGAGGAGAAGAATAGCGTGTTTCGCGGTCGAATTGGGGGTGGTAGATGGCCAGCGTGTGTGTCCCGATGAACGATTCTGCTCTCCGGTTGTGGCCACCGGAGCTAGGTTCGGGTCGTGGGCAAATTGGTTGAGGATGATTTTGATCGGGTGCGGGTGAAGTAGGGGATGGGCCTGCAGGAGTGTCTGGACGTCGATTTTGGATTACGGTACGACCACACGAGTGAATGAAGACAGGGTAACACGGCGATCGACGGTTAACCGAACGGCAATTTCGCTGACGAAGTAACACTGGACGGTCGAGAATTGCCTGTCCAAAAGTTTAAAATGTTTTCTGAGTTGAGACGATGAGTTCCCATCCTCTAAGTAACTGCGCGCACCTCGCCGACAGGTTCGATCACCTTTCAAAAACCTTTCCACGGCTTTCGCTCATTGTTGCACTCAAGCCGAGTGACGTTCGTTTGGTTGAGCATGAACTCGGGCTTTATGACAGCCCCATGCCCATCGTGCATGGCCGATACGAACCTCAGCACTTATGCGATCCTTCGATGGTTCGTGATGTTTTTGAAGATGAAGAAAGGTGGACTTATGGTCCGTGGCGATACCCGACACCAGAAGAACTTTTAAATCCTTCGGGTTTCGCTGGTGAGCATGAACTCCCCGATGTCCAGCTGATGTTTCCATTTTGGTATGCGTCGAGGCGACATGAGGACAGCAATGTTTGGGCAATGTGGTTGTACCGTAACTACGGTCGTGATCCGCAATCCTCATCCGCCCTGCCTGATCCTACTGAGCAATTGAAATGCCTGAACAGCTATATGGGCATTTGCGAGGAAGCTGGTCGTTTTTTGAAACAACAGATCGAAAGTATCCAACTTCCTGCGTGGTTCGCCGACACGTGTGAGGCCATGTTCTGCACTTCATGTGATGAACTGGATGGATATCGAGGAATGCCTACGTACTGGATGTTATTTCTGGCATTGTACTCGCGATTTGAGTCGAGTTCTTCATACCCACCAAAAGGCTCTGAAGCCGTAGAGCCAATTAAATTAAGGGTAATCAAGGACATTGGATTAGAGTCGTACCGGATCCTTCGACACATCGCTCGAACGGTTCCTAAGAATAATCACGTAACGGACGCCGTTCCCAAAAAGACTGTGAAAAACGCACGAATTGATTCAAAGCCAAGTGGTGATTTCTCAGTGACTGGATTGGTAAGCCGCAGCGACCAGAATGTGAAACCCGATCCGTCACCCGTGTCGCACATTGCTAGCAACGGAGATTTCCTAGCCGCCCTACGTGAGCCTCTGACGCCAAACGATCGCTTTATCTTGGCTGCAATGAAAGAACTGGGGGCAGTGTCAGCAGCCAATCCTGTTGCAAGCGAGAGGATTCTGTTCAAAGCTGGAGTGATTTCATCAGGAACGGTTTGGAACAACTTGATCAAAAATGATTTGGTAGAGTCGAAACGCAGTGTCGGGCGTTGGCTCTCAGAGGGTGGAAATAGGATCGCGGATAGGTTGGATTTAACTTCGGGTTAAGTCCGTACTATGTCCGAATTGAGAGTTTGAAGACTGCTGTCAGAGTTATCGCAACGTTGTTTCTTTCCCGTTGCGAGACTAATGATGACAGACAAGAGTCCTTATGATCGTCGGCCTTACCTCAAGGCAATTCCACCCTCTGGTCGGATTCGCGAGCGATTGCGAAAACTTGATCACGAAATTAGGCAGTTGCAAATTCTTCTTGAACTTGCGTCCGAACTGGAGCGAGCCAGCAACGCAGATGCACCTGATCAAGAGGTGACCTGTGAATAAGCTAGCAATATCGCAAATTGAATTGAATTGCATTGTCGATGCATTGGCGGAACGCTTGGAGCTTCGCATGACCGATTCGCTGGGCGATCAAGTCGGCGATGTGAATGACGCCGCCAGATGGCTGAAATGCTCGGTTCCTACGATCGAACGCGCTGTCCGCGATGGGCAGATTCCGTCGTTTAAGGTGGGAAGGCTCCGCCGATTCCGTCGGGCTGACCTGATGGCGATGAGTGAAAAGGGAGGTTGCGATCATGGAAAGTGATACACGTCCCCCTAATGAAAGTGCCGAAGTTGAGTCCGAAGCCAATGCTGTGCCGGATGGATGGGATGATCCGGCGATGTTGCCAGATCCGTTATTGCCGGTGATGCCATACGAAAGTGACCTGCTCCCCTCAGCGATCGGCGACGCTGTCAATGACATTGCCGATCGTATGCAGTGCCCGCCTGATTTTCCGGCTGCATCCATGTTGGTTGCGTTGGCGGCGGTGGTCGGGTGTCGGATTGGGGTCCGGCCGAAGCGTTACGATGATTGGCTCGTCATACCAAATTTATGGGGCTGTGCGGTGGGGCGTCCGTCACTCAAAAAATCGCCTGCGATCAGCCCTGCGGAAAAACGTGTCCGAGCCATCGAGTCTCGGGAGCGACAGCGACTATCTGCGGAAGTTGAGTCATTCGAGGTTGATCACGTGTTGGGCCAGGCTTCAATCAAGGCGATCAAGTCGAAGATCGTCAAGTCAGTGAAGGCAGGTAATCCAGAGGAGGCCCGAAGTCTGGCATTGGACCTAATAGCGGTTGAGGGATCGTCGCCCCC
>DNWZ01000737.1:0-202 GCA_003506095.1 Planctomycetaceae bacterium
GCGAACGGACCAACGTCACCGGCAGTCGCGCGTTCGCTCGTTTGATCCGCGAAGAAAAGTACGAAGAAGCGGTCGAAGTCGCTCGCCAACAGGTTCAAAACGGCGCTTCGATCATCGACATCAACTTCGACGACGCGTTGTTGGACGGTGCCGACGCCATGACACGTTATCTGCGACTGATCGCCGGTGATGACGTCGCCGC
>DNWZ01000737.1:318-1966 GCA_003506095.1 Planctomycetaceae bacterium
TCCCGCCTCAGGACATCATCTTTGATCCCAACATTTTGACCGTCGCCACCGGGATCGAAGAACACAACAACTACGCTGTCGACTTCATCAATGCGGTGCGGCGGATCAAGCAGGTTTGCCCCGGAGCGAAAACGAGCGGCGGGGTCAGCAACATCAGCTTCAGTTTCCGCGGAAACGATCGCGTTCGCGAAGCGATTCATAGTGCGTTCTTATACCATGCGGTCCGCGCCGGCCTTGATATGGGGATTGTGAACGCGGGCCAATTGGAAATCTATGAACAGATTCCCGCCGACTTGCTCGAGCGTGTCGAAGACGTCTTGCTGAACAGACGCCCCGATGCCACCGACCGCATGCTAGAGTTTGCCGAAACGGTCAAGGGCGGCGCCAAGAAAGCTTCGGGCGAAGATTTGGCGTGGCGAGAAATGCCAGTCGCCGAACGGGTAAAGCATGCGTTGTTGAAAGGGATCGACAAATACATTGTCGAAGACACCGAAGAAATTCGCACCCAAGTGCCACGCTGCTTGGACATTATCGAAGGGCCGTTGATGGACGGCATGCAAGTCGTTGGCGACCTGTTCGGCCAAGGAAAAATGTTCTTGCCACAGGTGGTTAAGTCGGCTCGCGTGATGAAGAAAGCCGTCGCCTACCTCGAACCCTTTATGGAACAAGAAAAGAAGGACCAAGGGATCGAACAACAGGCGCACCGTGGCAAGTTCTTGATCGCAACGGTCAAGGGCGACGTCCACGATATCGGCAAAAATATCGTTGGCGTTGTGTTGCAGTGCAACAATTATGAAGTGATCGATTTGGGTGTGATGGTTTCGTGCGATCGGATCTTGCAAGAAGCGGTCAAACACAACGTCGACATGATCGGTCTGTCGGGTTTGATCACGCCCAGCTTGGACGAAATGGTTTACGTCGCCAGCGAAATGAAACGGCTGGGGATGAAGATGCCGCTGTTAGTCGGCGGAGCAACGACCAGCGCCAAACACACCGCCGTTCGCATCGCCCCCAAGTACGACGCGCCGGTGGTTCACGTTCTGGACGCCAGCCGCAGTGTCGGTGTGGTCGAGAAATTGATCAGCCCCGACAATCGCGACGCGTTCATTAAGGAAAACGCGAGGCTGCAGACCGAATTGGTCGCCAGCTATCGCGATCGCCAACAAAAATTGGTCCCCTATGCAACAGCGGTCGAGCATGCGTTCAAGACCGATTGGCAATCGGTGCGAATCGACAAGCCAGAGTTTACCGGTGTGCGAACGCTGACCGATTATCCGCTGACCGAATTGCGTGAGTATATCGATTGGTCGCCGTTCTTCATGACTTGGGAATTGAAAGGAAAGTTTCCTAAGATTTTCGAAGACTCGTTCGTCGGCGTTCAAGCCAAGGAACTTTATGACGACGCCCAGTCGATGCTCGATCGCGTGATCAAGGAGCGGCTGTTGCAGGCCAACGGCGTTTATGGATTCTTCCCCGCGGCCAGCGACGGTGATGACGTTGTATTGTTCACTGACGATACACGTAAGAAAGAATTAACTCGGTTCCATTTCTTGCGACAGCAGTGGGAACGCAAGGGCCAGGATGACTATCGATCGCTAGCCGATTACATCGCGCCGCTGGGCAGTGGGCGCGAAGATTATATCGGTGC
>DNWZ01000737.1:2113-2515 GCA_003506095.1 Planctomycetaceae bacterium
ATGACGCCTGGGGCGAGCGTCAGCGGGCTCTATTTCGCGCATCCCCAATCGCGATATTTTACGGTCGATCGAGTGACGCGTGACCAGGTCCAGGATTATGCGAAACGCAAAGGCAAGTCGTTGCGAGAAGTCGAACGTTGGCTCGCCCCGAATCTGGCTTATGATCCGGATTGATTGTGGAAGTATGGTTCGTAGTCCCGCCCTTTAGGCTCGTTGTACCCACATCTTTTTTGACCCCCACGAGCTCGTCTCGTGGGTGAATAAGGTTCGCAAGCTAGACCGCTACAAACGTTCTGGCTCCCCTCTCCCCCGAACTCTGGCGAGCCTAAGCGAGTCAGAGTTCGGGGGAGAGGGGCTGGGGGGGAGGGGTTTTTCGGCAGTCGACGGCAAAGACGACTCTCT
>DNWZ01000112.1 GCA_003506095.1 Planctomycetaceae bacterium
CTGCTGGCTGGCCGTATGCGGCGAATGTGAAGCTGGAGGCCGAAGCGTCGGCAACGCCTGCGCGAGGCGGGCGGGATCAACCTTCAACCAGATTAAAAAAGATCAGGTGGAAATTGCGTCATGGCAGCAGTGCACCATCCCAAACGCGAACGCTTGCGTCCCGCCTATCGACACCGCACTAAGCTCTGAAACATTAAATGCTGTTATCCACAATTTCCAAAACCGCAATGACAAAATCAGCAACAGTCATTTGATGATGGAGTTCTGGATTAGGAATGCGCTCGGCCTGTGATTCGGGAATAGTCGTACCCAAATTCTTTTCAAGCTCGTAGACTACAGCAATTGCATCCAAACTTCCCCAGAACTCGATATTGATCAAGTCGGTGTTAAAGGTGTCTGACGCGTGGATTCGACCGGGCTCAACTCCACCAAGCGACGCGATTGCGTTTCTGATCGCAATTGCCTTGCGACATTCCCCAATGATTCCACACTCCAGAAGGAAATCAGAATCAGACTGCTCAGGATGAGCGTCGAGGAACTGTTGCTTAGCAGCCTTCGGGCTTCTGAATCTCCACATCTGTTATTCCTCAAGTGCGCGAATGATTTGGTCGACTGATATTTGCGCACCCTTGCTTAGTCCGTATCCAACATTGAATCCAATTGTAAATGATATGGCGATATCGGCTGTGCCTGAAGCGGCAATTCCATAGCCTATTAAAGTCTTAGAGCCGTATTTCTTTACTAGCTGAAAGATAAACCCATGATATGCAATACTAGCTGTTGTTTCCGTTGCTAAAGCGATTGCTCCGCTGCTGCCGAAAATACCGATTTCATACGGATCATCTTCCACAGCTGCGGCCCAGGATCCAGCTGCAGTTCCTAATGCGAATGAGGCGAACACTTTGCCTTTTGCTGCGCCTAATGTGCCCGCCTTCATTGCTCGTGGAACCGTCCACAACTTATCTGCGATTTTTACAAAATTGTGCAACGCACCTCCTGATGACAGCCCGCGAGCAGCATTAAGTACATATCCGACGTAAGCGCCAGTTGTAGCGCCGATTGCAAATCCCGCTAATCCACCAATCAAAATGTACTTCAGATGAGTTACGGAAAACCATTCTCCGGTTGTGTAGGTGGCGTACGCATAACCAGAAAGCGAGCCAAGGCCCATTCCCATCAAGCCGCCGCGCATCGACATGCTTGAGAGGGACATCGAAACGCTGAACAGCCCCAAAGGATCCGCAGCATTCACTGGATCGCCATGCACGTACGCGTACTTGTGCAGGCTCTGTGGGTCCTGCACGTTGCCCGCAAACGGATCGAGCCGGTTGAATTGTCCATTGGCAGGGTTGTACCAGCGGGCACGGAGGTATTGCTGCTGGGCTTTGGCGTCGAAGTGCTCGCCGCTGTAGCCAAGGCTGGTCAGGGCGCCGGTTGCCGGCAGGGCTGCGCCGGTGGTGCCATGCAGAGCGAGCAGCTGGCCGTATGCGGCGAATGTGAAGCCGGAGGAGCAGTAAATTTAACCAGATTGGAAAAGATCAGTCGGCTATCGCAACAAGGCGATGGCCGGGAAGCAATCGATTGAAGAAAGGTAGCTAATCTTCGGCAGGCCCATTTGGGGCTCTACTTCCGTTTCCTCTGCCTGTCCCCTGCACAAAGCCTTTGATACTTAGTCGGGAATTCTATTCGTCCATTTCTTTCCAGTGGCCGGTGCGCTCCCCCGTAGTTGCGAACTTGTACGTCGCTCTCAAAAGAGTATCGAGATCGATGGTCAGTTCGCCATCGACCGTAATCGGCTGGCCGCACATGATTTCTTGCGGATCCGAATTGGCGTATTCCTCCTGCGTCAGGTACATTACATGGTCGTCGCCTTCCGTTACGAATTTGCAAATGTATAACTTATCGCCACCCCCGCCGATAATCAGCCCTTTTCCGCCGACTGGCCAGCCGGTTGAGTCGTCGGGAGCCGTTTCCGACAAAATCACGGCCCGAATATTCATTCCGTCTAACCTGCTTAAAGCTGCCTCAATTTGATCCCACGAGGGATCGAAGACTTTACCAGCGTCCGGAACTTTCGAAGGGGGCGGTCGGTGTACGTCATCAACAAACATATACCTACAAAACATATGGCAATTACCTCTAGCTAGAAACGGCGGAATAATTCGGGGTTTCCGAGTGCGTCAAGATACCAAACTTCAAGCGAATCAAGCTTGAGTATTTCTTTCATGCCGGAGAAGTTGTTTTGACACATACCGCACGGTATCTCCGAAACAAAAAGCCTACCACTTTTGCCACTTGTGTTGCTTGTTCCGTCAGCAACAGCCTGAATTAGTGTGTGGCCCTCAGCGTGGTTTAAAAAGGGCCCGAATGGCACGTTGCCGGTGCTCTGACGGACTACCCCAAGTTCATTAGCTATAACCCTAGCCGTCCTGTCGCCAGTGCGGATGCCAGGCTTCGCCCCTTCTTTTGCCCAGTTATTTATACCTGTCCACATACTGCCGTCGATGTGGAGCTGGGCGACGACTTTAACGTCTCCGCCAAATCTCGCTTGCATCGCCAGCAATACACTCCTGACATTGGACAATGCTTCGGTTGCTGCCGGCACGGTTGTCAGTCGACGGCCAAGGATCTCCGCCGAACCTCTTGCGAATCCTGTTATAGCTGTCAGGTAGTCGTCAGCTTTTGCAAGTAGCTTTCCTGCCGATGTTCTGAAGAATTGACTGCCAAATACTTTTCCTACCGCCATTCCCAGTATTGGGAGAGTGCTCAGGAATACCGAAATACCTGCCGACTCCCATGCAAATCGCCTCTCGTGCAATGACTCCATTACCATTTGACACGCTTGTCCCGTCGTCTGGTTGAGCATTGAGCCAATAGTTGAGCCTGCCATTGCGCTTCCGAGCGCGAATAGCCCCGTCGGATCTGTCGCGTTGACGGGCTCCCCATGCACGTACGCATATTTATGCAGGCTCTGCGGATCCTGCATGTTGCCGGCGAACGGGTCTAGGCGGTTAAACTGACCGTTGGCAGGATTGTAGAAGCGGGCGCGGAGGTATTGCTGCTGGGCTTTGGCGTCGAAGCGTTCGCCGCTGTAGCCGAGGCTGGTCAGGGCGGCGGTGGCCGCTAGGGCTGCGCCGGTGGTGCCGTGCAGAGCGAGCAGCTGGCCGTATGCGGCTAAGGTGAAGCCGGGGCGCAGTAATTGGCACTACCGGCAGCGGCCGCGTATAGCCGTGTCAACCAAATTGAGAAAGATCAGTTAGCGACCGCGCCGGGCTGCCGCGCGACGACCCGGCCGCGACCGCGTGCATGAATACTGCCTTAGGCGGTCCGCGTCAATCTATTACCTCCGCCCCCTTTGACCCCGTCAATCTCAGTTTACTGTCTCCGCCGCCTTTATCCGTCCTTGTACCCTTTATCCGTTCTCAAATCGAGTCAACGCAGGCGTCAACAAGCAACGGCATCAGTAATACATTCGCTAAACTTACAATCTGCAGAAATGCGGCAACCAATGCTCTTGAGTAAATGCCCTTAGCTACGCGTTTGGCGATTGAGTAACTGAGTATCCATGCTGGAAGAACACTCAGAGCCAAAGCCAGTTTCGCCAACACTTCATTCAGTGAGAGCCCATAAAGCATGTAAGCATAAGCTAAAGTCTGAGTAGCCCAAAAGCCAACCAACAAAACGCAATATATTGCAAGGCGCTCGTTGCTAGCCTCTGTTGCGGCAATTCTTGGTAAATAGGGATTAGTTTGGTTCATCACCTTCGGCACCAGCTTAGCGAGGGAAATGCCGGCCGAGTTGCACACTCATTTCATTCTCCAAAAACACGTCGATTTCATTTGGGGATGCATTCGGCAGCCGGTAGTCAGTTGGAGCCCGAAAGACTCCTGTTTCAATATAATCCCATCCTGCAATGGCCCACGCGGATCGCCCGAACATCGTCCCGTCATTTGGTTTATTTAAGTATGCGACATCGGTATGAAATCGGTAATTTAATATCCACCGCGACATCGAACCTTTAGTCAACGAATCTCCGTGCTCAGTCCCCTTCTTTGCTGCCATGGCATGCGCTGCACCCCAAATGAAATAATTTACTTCATGTGCATAATAGACATTGTTATCTACCGTAACAGACCGCGGCGCCCAATCCGCCGCCCCGCGCGCAAAAGCGTCTCTCTGGCCATCAATCCCCTTGTTGAATGGACTTATATCCCAGCCCGAGAAGCTGTACATGCTTTCCTGCCCGAAAATCCTAAAAGGATCAAACGTTGTCAGCCTGTCGCTTTCCGCGCCAGTCAGATCGTTTGCCCACCACTGAGCAATCCGGTTGGTAGAGGACAGCAATGCACCAGTGACGTCTGCCCCACCCGTGCCGGTCACATTTGATCGCACACGCGACTCATATATGTTGTTTCCGACCGAGGGCCAGAAGAATAGCGACTCGTAAATAGATGTGCCGTATTTGACCAATGGATGAGCAAGTCTGAGAGATGAGCAAGTCTGAGAAAGGTGTGCCAGGCGCCCGCGTTCTTCTGGGCATCTGCTTTTCTTAGTTGTGAACTGATTCCAAAACTGACGACCATCGAGACTAAAAACTTCCCCGTCGGATCCACCCCCTGCACAGGATCACCATGCACATAAGCGTACTTATGCAAGGACTGCGGATCCTGCATGTTGCCCGCGAAGGGGTCCAGGCGGTTGAACTGGCCGTTGGCAGGGTTGTACCAACGTGCTCGTAGGTACTGCTGCTGGGCTCTGGCGTCGAAGTGCTCGCCGCTGTAGCCGAGACTGGTTAGGGCGGCGGTGGCCGGTAGTGCTGCGCCGGTGGTGCCGTGGACGGCGAGCAACTGGCCGTATGCGGCGAAGGTGATGCCGGAAGCGCAGCAATTGGCATTGCCGGTATCAGTCGCTTGTTGCCGTGTCCAACCAAATTGAGAAAGATCAGTTAGTGACCGCGTCGGTTATCGGCCCCGGGTTCCACGCGGCCTGGGGGTGGCGACATTTCAAGTACCGTTCTCCGATTTTTGTATCGCGCTAGCGGTCACAACCCTCAACTAGACCGGAAAATCAGTAACATTATAATGCCAACAGAAAAAACTGACGCTCCGCCAATCAGAAACAAGACGCCGGCGATGTTACCTTCAAATGCAGGGGGAAGGGCTAGGCCAGCAATAAGCATTCCGGCCGCTAGCGTCATGAAGGCCGTTGACGCAAACTGGCTTCTCATCTGTCGAACATATCCTCGTCCCCGTCATACCAGCGGAAATATGCGTTGAAGAATTGATGCGAGCCCTGGAAGAAGAATCTTCCGTCTGTGAAGTTGACAATGGCAAATTGTGCAAAAGATCTCGCGCCTGACATCGCAGGATTGTAACCCATAACATAGAACGCGCGATATTCAGCTTTCATCGTTTCCAGGGCAGTTGCCCCGCCCTCCCGTAGAAGGCGTGGATTCCGAACGCCATCGAGCACATGTGTTAACTCATGCGCGATGATGCTCCAGCTTTTAGACGCTTTCTCGGTCAGTGCAAACAGATCTTCGTCAGTCCAGTTGACAAATCTGCTTTCCGAGATCCCGAACTTTCCATTACGAACATACTTGTCTATCGCTGGAATTAATCGTTCAATGTGAGCGGCGTCGACCCCTGCTCTTACTGCCCGAGTTATGAATTGTGGGTCACGCGCTACATTCGTTACAGACCTGTAGAGCGCTTCAATAGTTTCTCGACTGACGTGCTTGAGAACCGGTCCGCTTGCTCCTTTTACCATTGCCGACCAGCCGCCTACCGTCAGTAGGTCAAGAGCTAGAAACACTGCGTTGATGCCTATGCCAAGTGGATCTCCTTCTGCGATAGCCTTGCCGAGTCCGCGCCCCGCGCCAAAACCAGGAATAATCGACTGCCAAAACCCCCCGTCGTTTTTGCTCGTGTACCCAACAGCAACGCCAATAGTGCCGGCTATTCCTATTCCGATTCCGAGTGAAACCTGCATCGAAGGCATATTGAAGAGACCGGTTGGGTCGACCCCCTGAACCGGATCGCCATGTACATATGCGTATTTGTGCAGGCTCTGTGGGTCCTGCATATCGCCCGCGAACGGGTCGAGGCGATTGAACTGACCGTTCGCGGGGTTGTACCAGCGGGCTCGCAGGTATTGCTGCTGGGCTTTGGCGTCGAAGTGCTCGCCGCTGTAGCCGAGGCTGGTCAGGGCGGCGGTGGCCGGTAGGGCTGCGCCGCTGGTGCCATGGACGGCGAGCAGCTGGCCGTATGCGGCAAAGGTGAAGCCGGGCGCAGCACGTGGCATTACCGGCACCAGCCGCGCATTGCCGTATCAACCAAATTGAGAAAGATCAGTTAACGACGGAGTCCCAGCAGCGGTGCAACAACCGGGCCGCGAGCGACTGCACGGGTACCGCCATTGCCGGCTCGTGTCAAGCAATACTTCCGTCCCGCTTGAATTTCCTTTGTTTCCTGTGCGTTAAGCATCAAGAAAATGCAACCATTGCGATGCTCGTCTCGTTGACTGCTGCATCCAAAACTGAAGTAATCAGGCCGTAGAGCTCAACTTCGGTTATACCATCAAACTGCACCCTCATTTCAATCCGACGAGCCGTCACAGAAACCTCGCTTAGCCTACTACAAATCGCTAATTGTCCACCGTGGCGGCGTGAAACGTCGCTCGCCAAATCAAAGTCTGAGTTGAACTTGCCTCGCTTGCTTGCGCCAATCCGCAAACAGCTACAGTTCGGCGTGCGCTCAAATCTGGATACAATTTGCAGCATCTCATCGTGGCACAATAAGGAGCAGTTGCGATGAAACAAATGCAGGTACGTCAACTGCTTGGACCGAATGTCGCAAAAACTGCGCAATACTGCGCCGCCCACGTAAAGGTCGGTCGACTTTGGTCCCATAGTCGCCGGAATAGCAAGGGCCTCGCTCCTTACGACCTGTCCGAATCTTTCTTCGAACCGCAGTACACTTACCTTTCCAGCTACAAGGAGGGAACCACCGGGAATAATCTGAGCCATTCCGTCTTTATTTTCACAAGCCCTGCAGATGTCGTCTAAAGGAACGCCAGTTAATCTGGAAGCCGCATCAACAAATGAAGATGCATACAGAAAGTTCCCGGCCTCAAATGCGATTTCCGGCCAGTTCATTGATCTACCGTCGTTTCTGCTTGAGTGAATTCCGCAATCTCCACAGCATGCCGCAACTTTACGCTGCGTGGTAAGTCGATAAGTAGAGGCCGGAACAAAAATGATATCAAAATAAATAACTCGCTATATCGGGATCCTGAACGCGAAACTGACAGTCATGCTGGAGGCAAATGCTTGTTGCATTCTTCCACCGTTAGCGCTTGCTCCAGCCTGTGCTAGCCCGTAAATCCCCTTAATCGCTCCTGCGATTGCAGCCCTTTGAGAGAGTATGGCAACTGCTGCGGCTACCGTTAGACCTTCTACTAATGCGGCTTCTGTGGTAGGTACAAAATCGTACAGGATTACGCCAGGAGCAATCGCATAGTTATTGAATGTCACCAATGTCCATCCGCTAGGTAAGCCTAATCTAAATGTCGGCCAAGACTTTACACCTGGGGCATACGCTGCACCATACAGCCACGTTGGTGGCGTGACGATGTTTAGCAAGGATGTATAGGTCAAAAGCTGAGGCTGGGCGCTCGTAGCTTGAGCCAAATAATACGCTGGATTCCACGCCTGCAATATCTCGCCAGGCTTTATTTCGTAGACGATGCCATTAGGTCCGGCTACGTATTCCGCAAGGTCTGGCTTAAGATTAAATGGTGGAACGGGCCAAAGATCGATGCTTCCAGGGATACCAGATGCAATTGTCATGATCCATTGGTTCGCCCATCGCGTCCCAGGGATCCCCATAGCCTTGAAGTCTCGTCCGATGTGCGAATGCACAAACGTTCCGAGTAACCAAGACTCTAGATAGCTAACGAAAGATGGATAAAGTCCACTAGGATCTTGATATTGAATCGGGTCCCCGTGCACATAGGCGTACTTATGCAAGCTCTGCGGGTCCTGCATGTTGCCCGCAAATGGGTCGAGCCGGTTGAATTGGCCATTGGCGGGGTTGTACCAGCGGGCGCGGAGGTATTGCTGCTGGGCTTTGGCGTCGAAGTGTTCGCCGCTGTAGCCGAGGCTGGTAAGGGCGTCGGTGGCCGGTAGGGCTGCGCCGGCTGTGTCGTGCAGGGCGAGTAGCTGGCCGTATGCGGCGAACGTGAAGGCCTGGGCGACCGCGCCTGCTAGGTCATAGAGAACTCGTACGCTGCCATGGCCATCGTGGCCGAAGACATGCGTGACGTCGCTTGTGATGCCGCCTTGGTCATCACGCTCGACGACACGCTGTGTGATTTCATCGAGGCCGAACGTGTAATCGATGGTCTTGGTCGTACCGTCGGCGTTCGTGGTGGTCTCTCGGATCGTCTGCGTGTAGCCGGTGTGATTGTGATGAGCGGCTAAGAACTCGGTTGATGAGGTGAGCGTGTAGGTGTTGTTGAGCGCGGAGTCCACTTCATTAACGAGGGCGGCGCGGTACGACTTGCTGTCGTATTCGTAGCTGGTGCGCTCGCGCGATGAGAGTGTGCCGCCTGTGTATCCCTCATTGACCACCGACGACATGCGGCCCTGTAGGTTGTAGGTGAAGAGCTGCGAACTACGAGTGGCGAGCGTCGAGGTGGAGGCGACAGACTTCGACGTTTGCTGCGTGTGGTCGTAACCGTAGGCGGTCATGGTGTCATCGTTCGCCACCGTCAGATCGTTCAGTGCTTCTTCGAGTAAGCGATCGTTGGCATCGTAAACGTAGGTGATCACTGCGTCGTTGATGCTGTTGTTGCCTTTGTCCCGCGTCAACTCCCTGCGATTACCGGTCAGGTCATAGATGAACTTCTCAGTCTGGTCGAATTGATCATCCCAGTGATCGATGACTTCGTCGGCAAGACGACCGACGGCATCGTAGGTCCAATCGTAAGTCGTTGCCTTTTGCTCACCAGGGTCAACCTCGCCGTTCTCGTTGGCATCAAACCAAATCTTTTCTTCCAGCGCGGTGCGTTTGCCATCGGCGCGGACTGTGTAATCGTAGGAAGCGAGGACGTTGCCGGAATCGTCGCGGTCGGTTTGGATGTCTAGGCGGCCTAGGGCGTCGTAGTCGTAATCGGTTTGTACGAACCGGGAGCTAGAGCTCTGCGGCTGACGGGTCGTGGCGGTGTCCAAACGACCGGTAAGGTCGAAGGTGTAGTCGGTTTGGACCTGTGGATCGTCGCTGGTGTTAGTGGGCGTGGTGTCCTCGGTGACGCTGACCAGACGACCGAGGAGGTCATAACCGTAGCTGGTGACTCGCTCGGGATCATCGATTTGGAAATCATCACCGGCGGCGAAGACGGCCGTGCTGGTCCTGCGGCCTTGGGGATCGTACGTGTAAGCGAGGACGCCTTCAGGACTTGATTCGGCGATCACGCGTCCACGATCATCATAGAAGGTTTCTTCCATGCGATCCGGGGTGAACGTCCCGCCGTTGTTGGCACTGTGGATGGCGGACGATTTGCGACCGTGTTCGTCGTACTGGTAACTCCACCGTTCGCTGATTGTGCTGGCAGCGAGCGAGGCTTGGTCGGCGTAGTAGTTAATATGCTCTAAACGACCGAAGTTGTCGTAAACGTTTTCGCTGACGACGCCCTCGAAAGAGACGTGAAGGACTTGGCGACCTCGGGCGTCGTAAGTAAATCCTTCGGTGAAGGCTCCTGTCTGGCCGGCCCTCCCCTCGCTGAAGCTAGGCCCTCCCGGGGGGAGGGTGAAGGTGGGGTCGTCACTGGTGCCTTGAATGCCGTCAGCGCCAAAGCCAAACGGCAGCGTGCGCGCGGATTGTTGGCCCCGTGCGGTGAAGGTGAAGCGAGTTTCGCGGCCCAGTGGATCGCGTATCAGCGTTTGGTTGCCTTGTTCGTTGTAGCCATATTCGTAACGAGGTCGCTCAACGGCATTGGAGTTGAGTGGGTTGGCGACCGCCGGCAGCTCAACAGCGATCAGACGATCATCGGTGTCGTAAACGTAGAGTTTGGTGGGTATATGCGTTGATGTGCTGTCGATGACAAAGCTGTTTTCGGTGGCGCTCCATACGGCAGTTACATTGCCCGCGACTGCTTGCATCTCGGCGACGGGACGGTTCTTGGCGTCGTAATGCGTGAGCGTGTAGGAATGAACGCTGCCGCCGGTGCGAGTGGTCGACTTGGTTTGTGTGTCGTATGCGATCGTGCCGCCGATTATGAACTCGCTGCGGTAAATGTTCCCGAAGGCGTCGCTGTAAGTCTTGGTATCGACCGAGTCGTTATCGTAAACGCCTTGGAATACGCCGGTGTTTGATTCGACGTGGGCTAGTCCGCTGCGCTGGATACTGGCACTGCCCAGGGAATCGTAAATCGTTTCGGTTCGCGGACGAACGAGTTTTCCATCGTAATTGGTTCCCGAGAGGCCAACATCTGCGGCGGGGAGCGGGTGACCGAGTGAAGCATACTGGCGACCTCGCGCATCGAAGAGTGTATCGCTGATCACGCCAGACGAGAGATTCAGCGAATGGTAAGGATCGACGGCGGTACCGCGTGCGGGATAGCTTGCCAAGGCCTGGGCCTGCGCAAGTGCAACTCCGGAAAGCGTCGACATTGGTACTCGGCCGCTGAGCGTCCGCCAGACGCGACCGGCAGCATCATAGAGCGTTTCACTGACCGATTCGAGCGTGCCAGTTTCTTCGAGTACGGGTTGCGGTGAGTAGGTGAGATTGTTGTCTTGTGTGAGTGAGACTTCTGCACCCGCATAACGTTCCGTGGCAATGCTGCGGCCACGCTGGTCATAGATCGTTTTGGTGACTTGTGTCGGGACGGGACCACCGACGGGATCTTCGCCAAGTGGTGTGTCGATCGGAACCAGGAATCGATCGGTCGAGACCACTGCGCGGCCAAATGAATCGTAAATCGTACGGCTGACCATCCACGAAGAGGCTTCAGACGGGAGGCCGGAGGCCGGAGGAACTTCGCTGCGTGATTCGACAACTTCACCGAATTGGCCGTAGAGGGTTTGTGAGCGGAGGCCGGTATCGCTGTAGGTTTCGACGACGCGGCCAACGTCGTCGTAGATGCTGGCAGAGAAGGAGATGACTGAGCCGGCTGAGGCAACGACTGATGACAGGTTGGAAGCCTGTCCTACGAATTGAATGTCGACGCCGAGCAGTTGCTGGGTCTTTTCGACACGCCCTTCGACGTCGTAGATCGTGTGAGTGCCAGTTATTTCGGCGGGATTAGTGCCCAGTGGGAACGAGCCAGTGGAGTAGATTGCACGCCCCGAGGCGTCGTAGACGGTGCGCGAAACAAGCGTCACGGAGTTGCCTTGCTCGTCGACGCCTTCGTTGCGGGTTTCGATCGCCAGACCACGTCTGTCGTAGACGGTTTCACTGGCGCGGCCGTTGCTGTCGATCTGCTGGTAGGCACGTCCCAGCGCGTCGTAGAGCGTGATCGAAGTTTGGCCCTGAGCGTCGGTTGACGAATCGACATTGCCATCCGGTCCAAGCACACTGGCGGTCGTAATGGTTTGATTGGGCAGGATGCCGAGCGGGTCTTGCCAGACGAAAGTAGTGCCGGTTTGACGACCGAGCGAGTCGTAATGGATCGTGCGAGTATTACCGTCGGCGTCGATGGTACCAATCAAATCGCCGAAGCTGTTGTAAACGAAGCTGGTTGAGGTCGACGTTCCGGCTTTGTGATTCGACTGGGCGACCCCGTTGACGTTGCCGAAAGTATCGTAGCTGAAGCTGGTCGAGTTGCCGTCGGTGTCGGTCGTGCCGTAGAGTTGGCCATCAAAGAACGCATAAGTGGTCACATTGCCGAAACTGTCGATTTCTTGACGTGGATAGCCTTGGTTGTCGTAGACCGTGGTCGACGTGTTGCCACGGGGATCGGTTTCGCTGGTCCGTTGGCCCCACTGATTGTAGGTGTAACGGGTGGTTAAATCGTCACCGGTGCCCGCAGCGATTTGGGCGGGTGTGTCGGGTTGGCCGATGACGCGAGTGATTCGGCTGGGTAGTCCCTTTATGGGATCAGCATACTCGGTCAGCGTGACGTTACCCTGTTCATCGACACTGCGGATCGGATTGCCAGACGGATCAAGGCTGACTTGTGTCGTCCCCGAAGACGATGTGCTGGTGACTTTCAAGCCAGCGATGTCGTAGCTGAGCGAAGCGGGATTGCCATCGGCATCGACCAGCGAAACCAAACGACCGCTGTTGGGATCGTAGTTGGCCCGCAGCGCATCCGCCCCGAGCGGATCGATGATCGTCGTCAAGAAATTCTCGACGCCGGGTATATTTTCGAAAGCGGGGTTAGTGCCCAGCGTGTACTGGAACTTGGTCGGTTGGTAATCGTTCGTCGGATCTTCGTCATGTAGTCTTGCGGTAGCTCGACGATCGTAGAAGCTGACCAATCGTCCCAGCGAGTCATACTTGTATGTCAGCGAATGTCCGGCTGGATCGGTGATTGTCGAGATTCGACCGCTCCAATCACGATTGATCGTGACGGCGCGGCCTCGGTTGCTGCTGATTCCGACGATCTGACCTGCTTGATTGGTATCGTAGGTCAAGGTGTTGCCGTACTTGTCGCTTACACTCTTGGCTGTTTCGCCATCACTAAAAATTTGGTAGGTCAGCCCGCGGGTTCCCCGACCGATTTCTTTTAGCTCGAAGCCGCCATAGTAGGGAGCGAACGGTGAGTAGTCATAACCTGATCCGTCCGTGTTCATGTAGAACTGGTTGAACAATTCACCACTACCTGGGGCAATGAGTTGGTAATTGTTATTGCCGACGGGGACAAACGAAGGCCTGAACTGATTTGTGTTGCTCCAAAAGCCGAAGCCGACTTCTACCCATTGGAAGCGGAATCGTTCCTCGGTTCCTTCTGGCGTGGTGACGATAACTTCAGTGCCGTTTTCCATCGACGGATACGAGCGTCCTGCCACGCGTGCGGGGTAGCGTCCTTGGGTGCCAGGTACTAAATCCACGGTGGGATGTGCGACGTCCAGATTCCAGCCGTAGCCAAAATCACCATTTTTCTCGGCATCGAGCGTGTCGTAGGTGCGACGGATCGTAATCGGAATGCCGGCCACGGGGACTTCCAGATCGGTAAACGATAGCGCAAAGTTGCCGAGCTTTAACCGTCCATCGACAGTGACGTACTCCGTGTCACTGGCGGAGTTACCACCCTCATCAGTGGCTGTCAGCGTGATGGCGTAGGATCCGTTCGCCAAAATCGTCGGATCGAAAAGGCCCAGCACGGTGGCGGTCGCGTGCATGGTATCGCCGAAAGCCAATAGACGTTTGGAAGCATGAGGGTCAGCGTTCACCGGTACAGCTTCAAGTGTCCATGTGATGGAGGTGCCATCGTCAGTGATCGTGCCGAGCAGGTCGGTAGGCACCGAGACGGTCGAGGACAGCGGAGGTAGCAGGTTGACAACGGGCGCGGTCGTATCGCTCGGGTCGAGCACGACGACTTCGCGCTGCGCCGCGTTGCCGATGTTGCCCGAGACGTCGGTGGCGGTGGCGTCGAACTTGAGTGTTCCAATCAGCTCTTCGGTCAGCACCAGGCGAGCCTGGCCCTGGCCATCGAGCGCCAGGGCGCGATTCAGTTGCGTGGTCGTGCCGCCGCGGGTGACCGAAGTGAGCGTCAGTGTGCGCGAGGCGACGCCAACATCGTCGATCGAAGCAAACAAAGGTGTCAGGAGTCTTTGTTTGGTGAATTGCGTACTCGAGGTCGCCCGCGTGGCCGCAAAGTCGATTCCAGACCGAGTCGACGTGCGATTGATTCCACCCATGTTTCGTTTCCAAATGGACTCCCTCGTTTAATGCACCAGTGTACTGCATCCAGTTCTTTTTGTGTCAGTGGTTCATTGACTCGATTAACCCAGTTCGGCCAACGTGCCAGCGGACATGCGGAAAGTAGCCGAGGGTCTGGTTCCGGTGTGCTGAGCCATCGGTAGAGCGATCCCCAGCGCCACTGTTCGGCACGATCGACCAAGTTAGCACGCAGTGCATTGTGTTCAACGTAACGCGCAACGACAAAGAAGTGTTCATCATCTTGGATCGGAAAACTCTTGAAACGACCTTGATAAACATGGCCTTCGCCAGAACTCCCATAGTGCGCGTGATATCGTTGTGTATGCGTCAGCGTAACCCATCGCAGAAAATTGCTCATGCCCCCATCTTCCGTCGGTCGCAGCACAAAATGCCAGTGATTTCCCATCAACTGGTAAGCCAGAATCTGGCACGGATATCGTTCTAAGCCTTCGGCGAGAATTCGCTCGAACGCATGAAAGTCGGCATCTTTTTTGAAGGTATCGCTCTTGGCGTTCCCTCGATTCAGAGCGTGATACAGGCAGTAGGCTTCGTCGGCTCGTTTTGGTCTAGGCATTTGAGCAGACTAACACAGACGCACCCGCCAATCAATGACTCCTGACACAATACTGTTCGGCACGGGGCTCGTTCTGGGGCGGTTTTGACGCTGGAACTGGGTTGGGATTGCGAGTGTTGTCCCCTGGATCGTAAAGAAGACGTGAACGCGAGGCAGTCAATCGCCATATCCGCGCAGCAGCGAACGCGACCTGAAGTCATGCTTCGGTCGGTGCGCATTGTCCCTATGCGGACTTCGGCTTTAGTTTTTCGATATGCGATTCCAATTCTTCTAAGCTGGCCCAGCCAAGCAAGTAGAAGCAAATCATCTCATAGGTTCGCTTGGTAGGCTGCCCGCCTGTGTAAATCAGAATCAAAAGGCAGGCGATGATTGCAAGATACATTTGAATCTCAACACCGCCGTGCTTGGTGCTCAGCAAGTGACGACAACCAAGCAATTGTTTCATCATTCGAAAGAACAATTCGATTAGCCAGCGGAGTCGATACGCTTC
>DNWZ01000797.1 GCA_003506095.1 Planctomycetaceae bacterium
ATTTCCGCGTTCGATCGAACGCGGCCCCATTGAAGCTCGACCTGAACCGTGAACGTGTGGACGCCAGGCCAAATTTCAGCGTTCGATCGAACGCTGCCCCATTGAAGCTACGACCGCAACATCTGCGGCGGCGGTGACGCTACATTTCCGCGTTCAAAAGAACGCGGCCCCATTGAAGCGTGGCCTAAAACCGGATCGGTGCGTTCGCCCTTGATTTCCGCGGCCAAGCAAACGCACCCCTTCTGAAGCGGTGATGTTGGGTTCGAGCTCACGCAATTTACCGGCATCCGATGTCAAGCCTTCTATTGTGCTGCAATCGCTAGGCAGTATTCCCAGCGCAGATGCGTCCCTTTTTAAGTTTTTCCCGATTTCACTCTTTTCCGCGCTTCAATTGACCAAACGTGTCAAAACCGTCCGGTAAACTCGACTCCCTAAGGCCCAGATGGGATGGCCGAACCGGTCGGTTCCAACGGAGGCAATCGACTAACCCGAATTTCGATGGCGTTTTCGCTAGGCAAGTATTCGGTAGCCTGCCCGTTTGAACTGCACCTTTGCCAGATGGCTAGTTTGTGTCGACTCTACTTTTTCAGGAAAGATCGTAATGCCAGATTCGCTTGATATCGCTCGACTCACCAACGCAGTAAAAGGTCGCGCAGCGGCTTTTCGTACGCGTGCGATTTTGCAACCGGCTGCAGGCGAGGGGAGCAAAGTCTTTCCGCCGACATACGCAAATGCCACTTACGCCAAGGAAAAACGCCGTTTGCCTGGCCACCCCGATCCCGTCGACTGCGTCCTGCTCGATAGCGTGCAGAGTCAAGCGAACCGAATGGAAGAGTCGCTTCAGCAAGCGATAGACGATGGCCGCTTGAGAATGCCGCTTATCGAAGTCGATTTTGATCCCTACTTTCCTGGCACGGATCAGCCAGAGGAAATGCGATTGATCGAGCCCGTGGGGAGGCTCACTTCATTACAGGCCCCCCACCGAATTGCCGACGCGATTCTGAGAGATAGCCTCGTCGATGGGGTGCCCTTTCGCCAGTCTGATGTCGGTCGCATCATCGATCGCGTGAGCATCCGCAATGCGACGCCACTACTCGAACTTTGCCCGACCGCGCTTCTGTTTGGGATGTGGGATTCCACGGGACCGAAAGGTGGATTGGGGGCAAAAATTGAGCGAGCGTTGGTGAGCGAAATCGTCGGCATCAATGCCGTCTACGGGGCGAAAACATCGAGCCGTATCGATCCATTGGCCATCACGTTGAAAGCGGGACCACTCTATGCCGCCCGAGACGGGGGCTGGACACTCGATGAAGCCGCGGCCAAACGAGAGAAAGGGAAGGTGGTCATGCTCGGCAAGGATGGTAGGCCGTCCGAAGCCAACCATGGCAATGTGACGCCATCGATCTCCGAGACCGATCGCCAGTCCGGCCACTTCATCGCCGGCGGCGTTACGATCTCGCACGCTGAACAAACCATCGTCTTGTCTTTACCCGCACTCCGACGGTTGCGATTCCCCGTCGACGGCCGAATGAGCTCGGAGCTTGATGCCGCCGGGCGGACGGTGCNNTTGGCTGACGAATCGGGACTCGACCTTCGTTCTCGCTGCTTGCTCTATCCCGAGACTGACCTCAACTGGGAATTGCTTGATCGAGATAGCCAAGGCACTTTCACCCTTTCCTCGGAAGCGGCGATCGCATTGTTCAACGATGCGGTCGCGGCCGCGCGAGCGGTTGGTTTACCCTGGCGAGAGGCTCCCCTGACGTTGGCTCCCTCTCCGGAATTGGTTCGACTGGTCTGCAAAAGTCAAAGACTTTCGGCTCAGCAAGTGGTGGAGTCAGACGAATGACCAATTCCTTAACGATTACTTGGGAGTACCTGACCGATTACGCGGTCGCTACCGACCCCAGCAGTCGAGAACAGGCCGAGTGGCCACCGCACCCCGCGCGCGTGTTTATGGCCTTGGCCGCTGCTTGGTTCGAATCCGATCTGGGCGAGCATGCACTGGATCAGGAGCGGCTCGCTCTTGAGGAGGAAGCCGCTGCGCTGCGTTGGCTTGAGGAACTGGACAAGCCAACCCTGCTTTTGCCGATCACCGGCTCCGATCAGGAACGCACCGCAGTTACCGTCTATGTTCCCGTTAACGACAAGATCGATAGCGGTGCAACGACATTGCAATCGGCGCCCAGTTTTACTCGATCCCGTCAAGCTCGAGCCTTTCCTAAGCATTACGTCGGTCCGAGTTCCTGTCACATGGTCTGGCAACAAGCGGATGATGTCCGCCAGTACATCGAAGCACTCGACCGACTGTGTAGCAGGGTTTCGCGAATCGGGCATTCCTCTTCATTGGTCCGAGTTTCGGCGATGGCGCAACTTCCTGACAGCGATGCTGAATCTAACGAACTCTGGGAACCTTCGGAAAGCACCGCGTCGGCTCATCTTCGCATGTTCTCACCCGGGCTGTTTGATGCGCTCCCGCAACTCACTCGGATTTCCGAGATTGAGAAATTTGCTGAGTTGGCCATGTGGGTTGAAGACGCGGACTTGGAAGCGAAAAAGGCCAAGGTCTCGACTGACGAGAAGCGAAAAAAGTCAGCGAACGCATCGTTGAAAAACGCCAAGCAGGAGTTTGAGCGTGAGCTTGGGCAAAAGTGGAAACACGGATTGTCTCCACCACCTCGCCTGCGCCCGAATATCGGGTCTTGGTCTGGCTATCGGTTGCTGAGCGGCACTCAATCCAATGGCCATGTCCGCCACACGCAATTCGACTCAGAACTACTGATCCTCGCACGGACTGACGGTCCGCCGTTACCGATCACTTCGACTGCCTTGGTGATCAAAGCATTTCGCGGCGCAATTTTGGCTAACTCCGGAATCCAGCCGATTCCCGAATGGGTGAGTGGCCACAATTCCGACGGCTCTGCGAGCGTGAGCGAGCAAGGCCATCTGGCCTTACTCCCAGTGCCATTTGTAGGCCACCCCCATGCTGACGGCCGACTGCTGGGGGTAGCGATCGCTTTCCCACGAGCTGTGCCACGCCACGAGCGGGCGAAGCTTCTCGGACCGCTCCTTCTAAAACGAGGCACGATCGAGCCGAAGGAAGTAACGCTGCGATTCGGGTCACTCGGAGCCTGGGAGTTACGGAAAGCCGAGTGGAACGAAACGCGGCAAGCGCTGCAACCTGAAACCTGGACAGCACTACCGGGCGGCGAAAGCGTCTGGGCCTCAGTCACTCCGGTTGTCTTGAATCGGTTCCCTAAAGCCGATCGAGCGAAACCTGCCCAACGGGAAGCTTGGGAGGCTGAGGTGCGTCAAATCTTAGGTGATGCTTGTGAACGTGTTGGCCTTCCCATTCCGCTTCGAGTTGACATCGGATCCTCTTGCTGGCACTCGGGTGCGCCGAGGGCATATCCAAAAGTTCGGCGTCTGCGTGGGAATCATGCGGAAACGGATGCGACCGCTCAATTGGGCGAGGCATTCCCAAATTATCCGTCAAAGCGAAGTTCCGCATCTCGCCCGCAGTTGCATGTTCGTTTGGAGTTTTTGGAGCCGATCGTCGGACCGCTCATGATCGGTGCTGGACGTTACATGGGTTATGGGCTGTTGAAGCCATTGAGGAACTCGCAATGATTGAACTCGACCTCGATTGTTTTGAGATGTTTTTTCGAGAGCTCCACGGGACGTCGCCTTATCCGTGGCAACGACGTTTGGCGGAGTCTGCGATTTCAGGCCAATGGCCGGCTGCTATCGACCTGCCGACTGGGGCAGGAAAGACTGCCTGCATCGATATCGCGATCTTTTCCCTTGCCGCCCAGGCTCGATTGCAAGCTGCAGATAGAACGGCTGGCCGGCGAATCTTCTTTTGCGTCAATCGCCGCATCATTGTCAATGAAGCATTCGATCGTGCGCGGGAGATTGCCAAGAAGCTCTGGGCCGCCGAACGCACGGGCGACCGAGACTCTATTCTTTGCCAAGTCGCCGAAAGTCTTCGAGAAATTGCGGGCACAACGGCGCAATCAACGGTCCCCCCGGTCGACGTACTCGAAGTCCGTGGGGGCATTTATCGAGACAATCGCTGGGCCCGCTCGGCAACACAACCGACGATTGTCTGTACAACGCTAGACCAATTAGGATCACGCCTGCTTTTCCGCGGGTATGGCGTTTCCAACGGGGCCGCGCCAGTTCAAGCGGCGTTAACGGCGTACGACAGTCTGATTCTTTTGGACGAAGCTCACATCAGCGAACCGTTTCGTCAAACCCTCACCCAGGTGCGTGATTTCCTTGATGCAGAGCGTTGGGCAGAAAGTTCGGTAGGGGTCAAACCTTTTACATTCGTACCGATGACCGCGACACCGAATAAGGACATGGCTTCCCGAGGCGTGATTCGAATCGATGAGCAAGACCGCCAGGTGTCGCAACTCAAGCACCGGCTGACCGCTACGAAGCGTAGCGAATTACGCGAAGTCAAAGACCTAGTCAAAGCGATTTGCGATTCCGCGAAAGAGATTACGAAAGGCGCTCCGGTTGCAATCGGAATCATCGTCAATCGTGTCGCCACAGCGCGTGCAATCTACGATCAACTACGACAGGCCCGTGCAGAACCGAATGCGAACAAGCGTTCGATTACCGCCGACACGCCGATAGAACTGGTCATCGGGTCAATGCGTCCGCTCGACCGTGATCGGCAAGCTGAGCGTTTGCGAGCGTTGATCGGACCGGATCGGCCCAAGCCTGAATCGGAAGTCACCAGTATTGTGGTCGCCACCCAATGCCTCGAAGTGGGCGCGGACTTCGATTTTGACGTGCTGATCACGGAATGCGCATCACTCGACGCGTTGCGTCAACGATTCGGACGTCTGAACCGTTCCGGTCGAGATATTTATGCTTTTGGCGTCGTCCTGATGCAGAGCAAGGACGTCAAACCCGAAGAAAAGTTACTCGAAGAAAAGCCTGCGGACCCGATCTATGGAAACGCTCTAACTCGGACCTGGGCGTGGCTCAACGCCAACGCAATCCAGGAGAAAATCGACTTCGGAATCGATGGGTTGAATGAACTCTTGATAGCCCGAACCGAAACAGGGCAAATCCCGAAGGAACTGCTTTCCCCAGCCGGGTTATTGAACGCACCGATCCTGCTTCCAGCTTATCTAGATCTGTGGTGCCAGACATCACCGCAACCCGCCCTGTCGCCGGACGTCTCTCTTTTCATTCATGGTCCCAAGGCAGGCGAACCGGACATTCAAGTTGTCTGGCGAGCTGATCTCCTAGAGGATGAAGTCTTAACGCGTGCTGACTGGGCCGATGTTGTTGCCTTGCTGCCACCAACATCGGCGGAGTGCATCCGTGTGCCGATCTCTCGAGTTCGCAAATGGCTTCAAAACGAATCCTATGATGTGAGCGATGACACTGGCGATACGATGGCAGTTCTCTCAGCCGATGAAGAGAAAGTAGCGAAGCCGAAGGGCAATATCAAGGTTGGCGTTAGCGAAAGACTAGCTTTGGCTTGGCGTGGGAGCAGCGACAGCACTGTCCTTGTCAATTCGCCGGAACAGATTTTTACTGGGGATACTCTTGTTATTCCGGCATCGGATTTGAGTTCCCTTGTGCTAGCGCATATTCCAGACTGCGATCAAGACTCGTCGTGCATACCAGACTTAGCGGAAGCTGCCTTCTGTCAATCGCGCGATCGGGCGTCGCTACGGATACATCCATCGTTGCTTGCAGGATTGCCGAGCGAGTTTGGCGGTCTTCTCGCGTCTGCTTTCTCGAATGAACCACCACGTCGTTCGGATTGGAACGCCACGCTTCGCGTCGCGGAAAGTGCGATACGAGATAAAAATCCGATCCTATCGCGAATTTTCCTTCATCTTTCGGAGTCTCCATTTGTCATTGAAACCTATCCCGATGGTCGCGGCGTTATTCTAACTTCGCAGCGCCCTATTGGCGGCGACATCGACTGGTACCTACCTCCGATTGATGACGGCGACAATGACGCGTCGCGTCAGCAAAAAGTCTTCCTCTCTGATCATACCGATCACGTTATCGATGCGATTACAAACGCGATTGATTGTTTGCCGCTTGGTGATTACCGCATCCCGCTAACGGATGCCGCGAAGTTCCATGATTTGGGTAAGGCGGACGATCGATTTCAAGCCATGCTGTTGCGATCCGACCGAACCGATGCTGCGATGTTCATCGCGATGGCAGGTCAACCGCTCGCGAAGTCAGTTGAAACGCCCGGGACGAACGCCCAAATTGAACGTGCCCGTGAATGCAATGGTTTGCCAAGGGGTTTTAGACATGAAATGCTTAGTCTTCAAATCGTTGAGCATTGCGAACAGCTTTTCGCAATCAACGCTGACGCTAAAGATCGCGAGCTGATCTTGCATCTAATCGCCGCTCATCATGGTCACGGCCGGCCATTCGCCCCTGTGGTTGAAGACAATGAACTGCCATTGATTGAGTTCATGTTTGGAGATAAAGCGATTGCGATTGCCCATGAAAAGCGACGGGAATGGCTCCCGCCTCATCGGCTTGATTCCGGAGTCTCCGAGCGATTTTGGCGATACACGAAACATTTTGGCTGGTGGGGTCTGGCTTATTTGGAGGCTGTCCTGCGGCTCTCCGACCAGCAAGCGAGTGCTGCCGAAGCGAATTGCGGTTTTGTGCCGCGACGTAAAAACGAATTGATGGAGGCACCAAATTGAATCAAGTCGCGATAGAGCAGTTCCCGCAATCCCATCATGATGCTGAAGAGTCCATATCGGCTTTGAGGTTGCCGGGTCTTGATGGCACGAACCCTCTCGGATTTCTCGCAGCTTTAGGTCTGTTTCGAATCTTGTCGTCGGATCCGCAATCGGATCGCGTGCGAATGCGATGGGTTTCGTTTGGCGGAACTTGGGTGCCGGAATTGACTGGTGGGCAACTGACACCGCAAGCATTGATGAACCGATTGAGTGAATGTTTGCTTGCGGAAGGCGAACACATCGCGATCGGGCTGTTCGAGGATCTTGGTGCAAAGGAGCCTTCAGCTCGACGCAATGCCATCATTGAGCGATCTGTAAGTGCGAGTCATAAAGATCGCGAAGCGGCAAGTTGGCTTGCTGCCGTGTCGAGTGATGCCGTGTCTTCGGAAGCGATCAATCAGCTGCAAACAGTTCGTCGGGATTATTTTATCGGTAACATCCGGTCCGTCGTCGAACGAACAACCGCGTCCCATTTAGAGCGAGCACTATTTCATGCGTGGGACTACGCAGATCCATTAGATAATCAGTCGCTGCATCTAGATCCCACGGAAGATCGCCGACATGCCCATCAATGGAACAAGCCGTCGGGTGATCCGAGTCGAAAATCTCAGGGTGGTATGCTCGGTGCTAATCGGCTCGCGCTCGAAGCGATACCGATATTCACTTCCATTCCCGACGGTGAAAATCTAAAAACCATTGGTTTCACCGGCAGGCGAAGTTCCGACACACGCTGGACCTGGCCGATCTGGTCCATCCCAGTCGATTTTGGCACGATGCAATCTCTGCTTTGTCGCGAGGAGCTTCAACAAATCGTTCCAAGCGATGTCGACCGGGCAAAGTTACGCGCGATCGGCGTCGTTTCAGCGTTCCGGACTTATCGTATTCTTGTTGGTAAAACCCCCAATTTCACACCACCCAAACGCATTGCGTAAACACCTAGCTAAGCTAAATGCGTGCGATGCGGATTCCAGGGGGCTTTTGCTTTATTCGCCCCCGAGCGGAGATCCGCCGGACGTTCGGTAATTGGCGGGACGCGATCGACGCGGCTGGGGTGCGGGAGGCCGGGTAGGCCCATGCCACGCTCGCTGCCAGGGAAAGTTGGCACGCCGACTGGAGGTGCGATATCAAATTCATTCTGATCCCCTCTGTTGCTCCGAAGCTCAGTCCAGCTTGGTTTCATCGCTCACCGCTGCTAGACGAGTGATAAATCCTGTACTCTATTCCTAAACGCACTTTGTACTACCATCGCGAGTTGCGTGTATGCACGGAACAAAGAACGATCTGAACCGCTTGATTGAGGAAACACTCACAGGAATGAGCTTCAAAACTGCGGTCAAACTGTTCACCATGTTTGAGCCGCATCAAATCATGTATATCTATGCAATGAGCGTCTCTGACCGCAGGAGTTTACTTGCTGAGCGCACCAGTGACAGCAGCAGGAGGCCGAAGCAGCGACGTAATCCAGAGCAAGTTCAGAAGATGATCGATATTGCAACGGACCCATCCAATCGATAGTTTCCGTTTTGCAAATAACCAGATCCACATGGTCTCCCGTCGGTTGGTCGTCTCAACCAATCTCCAAGATCGGCTGTCCCGGATTGAGCAGAAGCAGTACTCATTTTAGTCGGCAGTTCCTGCCACGAAGCGCTGACGATCGAGTTTCGCCCCGCCCGACAGCCTACATCGCAACCTCGTACCTGGGTTCGAGACCTATAAGCCGGCAGTCGCGCGATTTTGTTTTTCCCGGACCGCTACTGGGAAGCCAACCTGACCCTCTTCCAAACTGCTATAGGGAAGGCAACGGGTATATAACCAGCGGGTCAAGAGACTTTGAGACT
>DNWZ01000241.1 GCA_003506095.1 Planctomycetaceae bacterium
TTGGTTCTGGAGAGCTATCAGGCAAAAAAACAACCAGCGTGGTTGAGAAGGGGCGGATTACAGCAATTGCAGGACTTGAGCGCGTTGACGTTCCGGCAACATCTAATCTGCTTTCCATGCTGCTGACGATGGGCATGTTCGGCGCAATTCAGAATCACCTTAGCTATATCTCCAATGTCTGCACAGACATTAGGAATCGTCAGATCTTTGGCGATCACGCTAGGCTGGAGCGAATCTCCGAGGTCATCTTGGACTGCTTTGAAAGCATTCCTGAGATGGATCAAGAAATGATGCGTTTGAATCTGAGCCGCATGGTGAGCAACACTGATGAATGCCTTGAGCTTTTGATTGTCATGCGGGAGGAACTGGCTAGGGAGAGCCGAGCTAATCACGTGCCGCACAGAACCTTCGACTTGCAGCAAGTCGAAGTGAACGGTCCGGACCGGCAGAAATTCTACTATGACCCTGTTCAAGTTGTACGCCAGATGATGGGGCACAACGTCTTTGCCGCCTATGAGCGGTTTGTTGCCGGAAAAATTTGCCAGATTGTTCTGAGCGGAAATTACTCACCAAGCAATCTCGAACGCAACAAGCAATCCGTCATCAGAATGAAAGACTCTATCCGCAAAGTCTTTGAACGGAGAATCAAGGCACACAGGGAAGGGGCCAAGGAATACGAAAGGCTCATCCTCGACTGCAACAACGGGTACGACGTCGGCAACTGGACCCTTGAGGGTTTGGAGCAAGCGCGTTCTCGGCAGCTACAGACAATTGCCGACATCGAGAGGCAGCTCGATGGCCTGCTTGATGCCAAGTTGGAGAGCTTTGACTTTCTATCGCGGCTTGCCAACAGGGATGAGATCGACGTTTACCTCATCAATGGCGCAATCGTCATTGACGAAAAAGAAGCTCAGTCGATGGCGAACCAGCAGGATTTATTGGCAGCGGGATGACTACAAGTTGCGATAAAACACCCACCCTGAGTTCCGTCGTCACAAACGATCACTGCTCTTTGTGTTAACGCCTCCGGCACTCTCGGCAGCAGATCGAAAGCCCAACTATCACACCCCATTCTTCGCCGACTTGATGTCGAAAAGGCTGATCTGGTCGATTTTTTCCTTGTGAATGACGATAGTGAGCTTCGCTGGATACTTGAATCGCATTTCACTGATCCTAAATGTCCACAGCATAATCTTTAGCAGATCTTCATCGCTAATGGTTTTGTGCCCCTTGATACGCGTGATCCCTGATCCAAAGATTGTGGTGGTCACGCTTTTCTGGGCGTACACATTGTTTACCTTGTCCCAAAAGTTAATAAGGAATTCAAGGTACTCGGGCATCGTCAAGACCGCCCTGTTACTCTCGTCAAACTTCGCAAAGGCGGTCAGAAGATAGTCGTCGTAAACGAAAATCGTCCCCAGTCGATATTTTTGCTTTTTTCCCTGTGGTCGATGTTCGTTTCTTTCGAGCAGGTCGCCTTCCTCGAAAGGATGATCTTCAATGAGACTATCCAGTTCGGAAGCGGTGATTCCCAGGTGGTTGTTCACAAAAACCCCGTTCAGAGATCGGTCGCTGATAATCTTGTTATCTACCTGTGTGTCGAAATACTCATTGAACGCGATCACTTTGAGCCCAGGCTGCTGAAAAATGTCGCCGACCTTGACTGTGACGTCACTACCTTCGATGTTGATGTCAATGTGGTTCAGCGTGTTCGACCATACCCAGACCAATAAATAAGCCAGGGCAAGNNGGAATCTCGACAAACAACAAGACCACCGACAGCGTTCCGCTGAGGATGGAGGTGATCTCAAGGAATTTCTTGAAGACGCGTTTGTCGAGAAAACTGACTTTTGACATAAACCGGACTGCTTATTTGCTTTCGTTGTGGTTAGGGGTTGTACCGATAAATGCCAGGCTCTTTTTTGCTCCCCACCATGTAACCATCATTCTGCAGCGCAGATTTAATCAACTCCTTTTTCATCGGTACATGAAGCGTGGGCACCGCTTCCATTGAGTCCCGAAAAATTGGCAGCTTGTCCCAGAGGTTCTTCACCGACTGCTTCAGCACCCCGTTCGTAAGAAGGCTTTCCTTTGAATCGTATTCGGGGTAGATGACAATAACCGGGAGCCCCTGATCATTGATGCCATAGTCGATCTCTTCCCGAAGAGCTCGCGAACTGACGGTGATCGAGCTCAGAAAAAGTACGATATTCTTCGAGTTTCGAAGACGTTCCCGCAGCCTGGGCTTCAAGGTCGATTCCCAGTCACTACCATCGCGAACGTTGTATGTCTTGTCATGGGAGTCATTAAATGGAAATGACGAATCAGCTCCCTTCCATGCCCGCAGCAGGTTGTAATATTGAAAATCCTTTGTCGCATTCGCCCCTAGCGCGCTGGGGTCGAACGGCTCAGCCACATAGAAGGCAGCGTAGTTTCCGTTTCGATATGCCATCAGTCATTCCTCCCGAATTTCTGGCTTAACCTATTTGATGACATTTTCAAGGTTACACCCTGATCCGTCAAAAGTTCTTGACTCTCACCTCCGCCGAAACCGATCC
>DNWZ01000007.1 GCA_003506095.1 Planctomycetaceae bacterium
ACGCCCTGACGCGTTAGTTGGCCAAGGCATCAAGGGACGTGAATCGCCAAGCAACTTCGACGCCTGCTGCGGAAGTACTCGGCTCATGCAAGGCATGCTTGAATCGGGTCACAACTTTTGGTTGCCCTACAAACAATTTTCCAGAAGATGCGTGCACCACCCCGAGGCTTGTGGCCTAGCGCACGTCAATATCGAGTGTTAGTTGGAGAGATGCGGAACTATTTCTTGAGCTCCGTGAAATTCCACCGACGGCAATCGGAATCCATTGCCCCATCTTCGCATTAAAGCTAGTCGCTCTAGTGCTGCTTTGAGTGGCTCGATCGATAGCGTTCAGAATATCGCCTTGGGCGCCGAGCACCCTATACTGATTTCCTGCGATATTGTCCCGTCGAAAGATCGTTGAAANNGTGAAACTGCTGATGCCCTCAACGTAACATTGACGGGTTTACCAATGAATTCCCCGCTGCGGTTTGGCATGATGCGGAAATATATCCAGTTGAATTGATTCGGGTTGGAAGAGGTTCTAGTCTGTATCTGTGCCCAACCCGATCGAAATTCCTGTTGATTAGCGGAGGTACGAAACGCATCCTGGCAGTCATACCGACCGGGCTAAAAAGTAAGGTGGAACGAGATTCCGCTAAACTAATCGAATTAGAGGTGACGCCTACCAGATTGCGACTGTAGAATCCTCTGGATAATTGATGCGAGTTTCCCCGAGTGCTTGTCCCTAGATTGGCAATCCCAACAAATAAATCGCCATCGCGAAACTCTATCTCTCCTGAATGGGAAACCACGGGATTGACAAAGAAAATGAATCCTACAACCAAGACACGTGCAATTACACACATTTTAAAATCCTCCCGAATGCGTTTGCCAAGTCGTAATAAGTATCTCAGTTCCAAGGTGAACGGTATTGGACTTGGAACTGAGGCAGGTTTCGCCTGCATCTATGAATACGGCCCAGCGACGCAGGTCTGTCACGAAATGGCAAGAAGCAAACTTGGCCGCAAATTGGAACGAGTGGCTGGCCGGTAAAAATGGTTGCCTGACGTTTTTTGATCCGCTAGACTCAAAGCCACTCACGGGTTGGGGGTGGCGGCCCACCAACCCCAGTTGCTGCACTTGTCACCTCTTCGCTAGAAGTAACGTGGATACAACTTCAGTCAGCCTGATCTCGCGCCTGCATCGCAGCGACGACCACCAAGCATGGGAGCAATTCGTTCGCCTGTATGGCCCGATGCTCGATTTCTGGGTTCGCAAAATCGGGGTGCCACGCGACGATGCCGTCGACCTTGTCCAAGAAGTATTCAGCCTGTTGATCCAGAAATTGCCTGAGTTCCAGTACGACGCCCGCCAAAGGTTTCGCGGCTGGTTGTACACCGTCACCACTAATCGCTGTCGTGATTGGATGCGACGTAACGCCGGGAAATTACACGATTTGCCCGATGGCATCCTGGAGGCGCGCGAGGCGGGCCAACCCGATTGCCTATTCGAAGACCAGGAGTTCCGCAGCCGCCTAGCTGCTCGCGCTCTTGAGTTGATGAAGGCGGAGTTTGATGACAAGCAATGGAAGGCGTGCTGGGCGTCGGCTGTCGAACAACGTCCGGCGGCGCAGATTGCGACGGAATTGCGCATTAGCGTAAACAGCGTTTATCTGGCCAAATCGCGGATACTGCGACGATTGCGCGAGGAATTGGCTGACCAGTTGGAGGAAGAGTAATCGTTTGAAAATCGTGACAGATTCCTGAGTCTCGATCGTAGTCCCTTTTTGGGTCATCAAAGACAAGTCGTTTTGACGCCCCAGACGGACATCGATTCCCCGTGGAGTATCTCGCGCCATGTCGACCCATTGCCCCGATATCAACCGATTGCGCCAGTTCCTTGCCGGTGAACTCGAGCCGGACGAATCCGAACCGCTGGCGTCACATTTTGAATCCTGCGACACATGCGCTCGACTAGCCGAATCGATTGAGATCAACGACCCGGTCGCCGTGGCACTAGCATCCGCTGGCCGCTACCTGCCGGACCGCGAGCGCGACGAAACGATCGTGCAAATGCTGCTGCAGCAAGATACGACCAGCTTGCGGCGGGCAACCGAAGAGACGATCGGCGATGGAACGCCCGTTTCGCCCCCGACCGACCAAGAGTTGGCGTTCCTCTCGCCACCGCAAGATCAAACCGAACTGGGCCGCTTGGGCAACTTTCGCGTTTTAGAAGTGATCGGCCGCGGCGGCATGGGGCTTGTGTTTCGCGCCCAAGATACGGCGCTCAAACGCGAAATCGCCCTCAAGGTGATGAAGCCTTCGCTTCACGCCGATCACAAGCAGCGCGAGCGATTCCTGCGCGAAGCGCAAGCCGCCGCATCGATCAATCACGAGAACGTGGTCCCGATTCATGCCATCGGCGAAGAAGCGGGCGTGCCGTTTATGGTGATGCCGCTGCTGGCGGGCGAACCGTTATCCCAGCGACTGACGCGCGATGGTGCGATCCCAGTCGCCGAAGCCTGCAAGCTCGTTTGCCAGGCGGCTAAAGGACTCGCTGCGGCCCATCAAAACGGACTGCTGCACCGCGACATCAAACCCGAAAACCTTTGGATCGACGGCGACGGGAACGTCCGGTTGCTCGACTTCGGACTCGCTCGCGTGATGGACGACGCCGATGGTTTGACCGTCGCCGGATCGGTGGTCGGCACGCCGCGTTACATGTCGCCCGAACAAGCCGATGGCCAACCACTCAATCCGCTCAGCGACCTGTTCAGTCTCGGCTCGGTCTTCTATCACATGCTGGCCGGACGTCCGCCGTTCAATCAACCGAACCTACTGGCGATCCTCAAATCGATCGGCAACGACGCACCCCAGCCGGTCACCTCCGCTGCCCCCGAAACACCCGCCGCAGTCGCCGCGATCGTTCACCGCCTGCTGGAAAAACGCCCCGAAGATCGCTTCGAATCGGCAACCGCGCTGGCGCGTGAACTCGAAGCGGTCGCCGCTGGCCTTGCCGCTGCTGACAACTCCGGCAACGCCTCAGTCGCAGCCGAAACCGCCTCGAAAAGCGGCAATCGTCGTGGTCTGGTGACCATGGCGCTCGGGTCGCTAGCCGCGTTGGTGTTGTTCGGTTTGATGGTCCTGCGCATCAATACCAACCACGGGACGTTGATCGTCGAGATCGCGGAAGACTCCCAGATCGAAATCCAAACGCGATTGCAGGAGGGAAGCATCGACATCGTTGACAACAAGAACGACCGAGTTTGGAACGTCCGCATTGCCGGCACGGATGCGGCAAGTCCAACGGCCGGCAAGTTACCAAGTCGTCAACTCCCCAGTGGCGAGTATCAAGTTCGACTACCTCAAGGTTTGGTGATCAGCGACTCCAGCGGCGCGCATCTGCAATCCGAAAGCTTTGAATTGCGACGGGGTGACGAAGTCCGATTGCGTGTCACGCTGGCGGCGGCCGAAGTACAACCGTCCTCGCTTTTACCGTCCGAGTCTGAACCGATGGCGGAACAAACCGGCTCGGCAGCGGTGCCCGACTCGATCACTCCGGTCGCTAGCGATCAAACCAGTTCGGCTCAGTNNGAATCAACCAGACCGCACTTCAATTCAACGGCATCGACAACTACGTCGACATTACCAGCGATTGGACATGGGAAGGCCAGGACTTCACATTCGAGGCTTGGTTGACCGTGCCCAAGTTAGCGGATGACGCGCCTCAAATCACTTTGCTGTCCTTGGAACATGGTAAGACCGAACGAACGGGATTGCGGCTGAGTCGCCAATTGCACCGATCTTTAGGTAGCCGCGTTTTGAATTCCTCGATTTATCAATCCGAATTCCATCCGCTCATTCGCGACGAAATCCCTACGAATCAACTCACTCATCTAGCCGTGAGCTGGTCGAACTCATCGGCTAGCTTCTTCGTCGACGGACACAAACAACCAGCCGGGGAAAGCCGACACATCTATATTTTGAACAAAGACGGAGACTTAAAACACACATACCTCGCGGCATTCGGTGGCAATAAAAACAGCGACAACCCGCAATTCTTTTGGCGTGGCCTTATCCATCAAGCCCGTTTTACATCGGGCGTTCTTTACGATACCGACTTCACCCCCGAACAAGAGTTCTGACCGCAACCGGAAACGATTGCCCTTTATAAGTTTGACGAAGGGACGGGGGACGTGCTGCACGATTCGTCTGGGAATGCACGTCATGGCAAGATCCACGGTGCCACCTGGATCGAGTGGGACCTGCAGCGCCCGATTCTCGTCCAGCCTGGCCAACCGCTGGCACCCCGCGCCGTGGTCCACCGTCCCACGCCCATCCCCGGCCTGCAAAGCTGGTCGATTGAATCGCCATCGATTCAGGATGCGTGTGTTTCATCGGTCGCTTGGCATCCATCAGGCGAGTGGTTTATTGCTTTGGATTCCCAGGGAATTCTTCGCGTATGGGGAGCCGATGGACAACTGAGTCAAGTGATCCACGCTTGCCAAGTAACCGGCGGCAGTCCTGGAAATGCCGCCTTTTTCGACAACGGTAATCTGCTGGCGACATTGCCCTACAGCGGTGACGGCATACTGCGAATCTGGGAGACCAGCACTTGGAAGTGTGTACGCGAAATCAAAACGCCTCAGAGCTTTAGTCCAACGGGCATCGCCTCGTCAACCGCAGGGCGGCGTCTGGCCGTTGCAGGTGGGCGAGGCGTTTTGCTGGTGGATCCCTTGACCCAACAAATGTCGGAGGCCTCTCTTGATGGACACTGCAACGCGGTCGCCGTATCACCTGATGGCAAAACACTTATTGTGGCCCGAGAAAGCGGCAATGCGTTGCTTTGGATCGATGCCGAGTCGCTGAAAACATTGCATACCGTCGAGCTGAGCAAAGAGACCGACCAACGCTCTCGATATGGAACCCATCTCGCCTTTTCGCCCGATGGGCGCTGGGTTGCTTGCAGCACGGTCGATGGGGTTGTGCAGTTGTTTGATGCCGAAACGACAGAACAAAAGGGGGTGTTCAAACCAGGCGTCGCGAATTGCTACACGTTGGAATGGTTCCAGGACAGTCGCCGATTTGCCGTCGCCAGCGGAGGGGTCGCGATGGTCTCGGTTTGGGATATCACCCAGCCCGATGCACCGCTCCTGAAGACAGGCGATGGCAATGTCATCGCCCTCTCCATTTCGCCGGATCAATCGGAGATCATCTATCATTCCACCAACCGGGAGTTGTACTCGCTCAATCTTGCCTCCGGCCTCACTCGCCGCGCGATCAACCAACAAGGATTGGTTGCCTTGTCGCCCCCGGTGGCGCTCTCGCAACAGGGTGATCGGTTGGCCGATCTCCACCGAGGTGTGCTGACCGTGTGGGATTCTGAAACGGGACAACCGCTTCAGCGTCTCGGCGGGGTCCCCGACAGCACTCGTTTGTCGTGGTCACCCAGCGGCCAGCAGATTGTGGCATCTAACTGGAACACCGCTGAGGGCAAGCCGTCTCTCGTTCAACTCGACTCCGGCGAAACGATCCAGCCGACCAACCAACCGCGTATGGTCTGGAGCACGGCATGGTCACCCGATGGGAAATGGCTGGCCATCGGGGGCAAAGACCAGCCGATCGAAATCGTGACCGCTCAAACCGGTGAAGTCGTCCGGCAATTCGGCGACGAGTCGAAGTCTGCATTCAGCCTCGTCTGGTCTCCCGATGGCGAGAGCCTAGCGGCATGGACAATGGATCGCTTCGTTCGTGTCTGGAACACAGCAACGGGGACGGTCAAGGCGGAAGAGAATCAGTTCGCAGATCCGCCGGGAATGTATTTCAACTACCAACTTCTCGATTGGTATCCCGACAATCGGCGCCTCTGTCTCGCCTTGTTCACCAACGTCACGATCTGGGACATCGAGACCGGTGAGCAATCACCGCTGGAGCATTTTTCGTCGGGCGGATCGCTCGCGGGCGTGTCCCTCGCTCCGGACGGTTCGTCTCTGTTGGTGTATGACGGTGGGGGGAGGTATTTCTGGCGAGGTGCAACCACCGACAATCGCAAGTCGCTGGGACCGTTGGGCTCGAATCCCGCTTGGCATCCGGACAGTCGTCGCGCGATCGTCAACAGAACGTCTGGAATTTTCACCGCCAGCAGTTTCGGCTACGACACCTCCACGTTCGAGAAACTCGGCACATCGCTGCGGCATTTTCCCGGTGGCGGCTGGATCGTGATCGGCCCCGAGGGTCACTATCGCGGCGGCGTCCTATCTGCCCCCGGCCAACCCCAAGGCTCGGGAACGACCCCCGAGGAGCTTGCCAAGATCGAGCGTCACATCGTCTACACCACGCTCAACGAAGACGGCACCCGCAGCCTCTACACCCCCGCCGAGTTCCGCGCCACCTTCAACTGGCAAAACGACCCCAACAAAGCCACGCTGCTGACCGTTCCCTCCAGCCCACCCACCCCGCCGTGACGGATCACCCGGAAAGCATCGTGCCGGAGTTTTAACCTCCTTTGCAGACAGCCTGAACATGTCCTCCAAATCAGCAACCGAAACGTTCAATCGAAACGACGTTCAGAGTTCACAATCGCTGGCAAACGATAGATCGCTAACGCGATGTTTCAATGTCATAAAACAGATAAAATTCTAACCCGGTAAAAATATAACTGATGCTTAACCGCAAAAATCAAAGCAACAGCACGCCCGCTTCCCCATCCATCGGATGTAACATCAGGCGACAACGGTCGAAACGCCGCCTGCTTCTCGAGCAGTTGGAAAATAGGTGGCTGCTTGCCGTAACAGATATACAAATCATTAACGCATTCAATGACGGCGTTCAATTCGTTCGCTCGAATGGTCGAGCGGATGCGATCGTTGATCAGGCGTTTGGAATCAGATTGCCGTTTGTTAAAGAATCGATTGCTGAGATGACGCAGGCAAAAGAACGGTTTATAGGTCCGTTTAGTAAAAGTTTGGTTGCGACTAACGCTAGCTCTATCCGCACTCAATTGGAAAGTTTTGGTTTCACGAACATTGCGTTAACACCAGATTCAACTGAAGACTTGTTGCGAGCCACATACCGTAAGGCCTGGTCAAGCGAAACACCTTTGATCGACTTCGGAGTGCGAACGGGTTTCGAATACTTTGATTCGGGTGTGATGGGAAATATCGGAGGTGAGTTGAATGCGGGTTTGGCAGATTTCAAGCTGGACGTAACGATCGGAGTGGACTTGGTCAACGGAGTGCCTACCTTCTTCGTTGACGAAGGCAGTAAGATGAGCATTGGAGGACTTGAGATCACAGGTAGCGTCAATAGCAACTTAGGGATTCGCAACCTGCTCGATGTTGACGTAGCAGGAGAGATCGAAGGGAAACTCACAGGTAACCTAGGATTCAACGATAATAACTCCGAAAACCAAAAGCTACGCATCTCTGATTTGGATTCGCCAATTCGTATCGTCACGAGCACTTTGAACGGATCGCTCGACGCTGCCAAAACAGCATTGCGTTTCTCCCCTGAACTCAATGCAAAATTGCCAATAGTGGGCGACATCAAATGGACTGCAAACTTTGAAATTCTTGTTGACAAGAGCCTGGCAACATTCAGACACGAACTGCACGCTCCTGAACTTAAAGACATTGAGAAACTACTCAATGACGCATATCGTTCGATATCTGCCGGATTCAACTTACTGGAAGGACTTAACCTAGGCTCAAATGTTCCAGGTGTTGGAAAGGGACTGGGCGACATCTTTGGGCTCGATGGGAGCGAAGGGAAAAATGGCCCGTCCCCTAAACTGCAGATAAACCCAAAATCGATCGGTCAATTAATTCGAGGAGAAAAAGTTGATTTGATTACCTTTGTTACCAAAGGTGGCGAGCGGGAAGACAAAAAATGGTCTGTCCCTCTTCTTGAAGCAGCAATTCCTTTGGGGCCGATTCCTTTGACGGCGAGTCTTTCCTTCGAGACCAAAGCTTATTATGGCTGGAGTTATTACGTCGGTATGGGGATCGATACCGTCGGCTTTTACATCGACCCTCGTACCGGCCTTCGGGCCTTTAGCGGAGTCGAATCGGGGCTAAGCGCCAAACTTTCGATACCGCCGATCGCATCGGCGACACTTTCTGCCGGTGTTGGTGCCGCACTGAGTCTCTCAGTTGGCTTTCAAGATCCCGACCCTCGAGATGGTCGTATCTATTTGGATGAAATTTTCGAAAAGGGAAATGTCGACTTGTTACATCTTCCTGGGGCACTGGCAAGTGCAACAGCATTGACCGTGAGCGGTGAGGCATATGCCTATGCACGGGCTGTAGCACAACTATTGTTCTTTAATTTCACGATCTTGGACGAAAAGTGGACCATCGCTGATTTCAAAAGTCAGATATCTGAAAACAACAAAACGCCAACTGATAACCGTTCTCGTGACAGCATACGAAACGATCTCAAGCGAATGCCACTGGGCTCCGGTGGCGAGATTCCAAACAACCTGATTCGACTCACCGATGGAGTTCTCACGCTTGATGCAACGGCCGGCGATGTGAAACTTCTCAATAATACGGTTTCCATCGAAAGAATCGGAGAAGATCGCATCGAAGTGTTGTGGCGAGGTGTCGGAAAAAGCGACTTTGAAGCATCCACGATTACGAAGATTGTTTATGAGGGGAATGATGAAATGGATTACCTGTACGTTGGCACTGGTGTCCATGTTCCCGTGGAGGCGAACGGACGCGGTGGAGACGACATGCTGGTTGTGGTGGAAGCGCCGGCGTCGTTGCACGGTGGTGACGGAAACGACATTCTGCGAGGAGGCACACGCGATGTCTACCTTTACGGTGGTGCAGGCGATGATCAGCTTTATGGCGGATCTGGGAATGACTTCCTTTATGGTGGTTCAGGGAACGACGTACTCTATGGAGGAGATGGAAACGATTTCCTTGACGGCGGCGATGATGACGACATCTTGCACGGAGGTGATGGCAATGACATTCTCTATGGCGGGAAAGGCAATGATTTTCTGTTTGGGGATAATGGCAACGATCGACTCTACGGTGGCCAGGGGGATGACTATCTCGACGGCGGGGCCGATGATGACTTCATCTATGGTTACTTGCCTTCGGATGTGAATGATGTCCTTTACAGTATCTCAGCAGAGCTTTCGATCAGTATCTACCAAGCGAACGCTTCACTTCATGGCGAAAACGTATTAATCGGCGGCGATGGGCACGACACACTCTATGCCGGAGACGCCGGAGATCGGCTCTTGGGAGGAGACGGAAATGATGTCTTGCATGGCGGAAAGGGCAATGATTTTCTTTACGGTGCTGATGGTAACGATCTGCTCAATGGCGGAGACGGTGCAGACCAACTCTACGGTGGTGACGGCGATGACGTGCTCCGTGGTGGTGCTGGAGATGACGTGCTTAACGGCGGGCGCGGTGCCAACCGACTTTATGGCGAAGCGGGTGAAGACATTCTGCAAATAGACTTCGCCTCCGCAGACGATNNTCTTTAGCGGTGGCCTTGATTCAGATCGCCTGGTGATTGTTGGCAGAAGCGAGTTCACGACGGAAGTTGGCGAAGACGAGGATGGAAAGAAGGTCATTGTCGTCAACGATGAGTTCGACGACTTTATCCAGGTCGAACAACTAGGCCCCGGTGAGTTCTTAGTCATCAATCGCGATCCGATTACCGAGGAGCTATTGCAGACATTTCGATTTGAAATCGATCCCAGTGATGCAAGTGACATCGAGGAAATCGGCATCTATGGTTTGGGGGGCAATGACCGGATTGAAATCTTGGATGGCCCCAATGCCGGCAGAAACTTCGTTCTCGATGGTGGACCCGGCGACGATTGGATCATTGGTGGCCCTGGGGACGACACGATCTATGGTGGCCCAGGAAACGATCGATTGTTTGGTGGCCCAGGAAACGATTTGATTTATGGTTTCTATCCGGAGACGATAAATGGGAAAAGTACTAGCGATTTTGCAAGCGGCCCACTCCAGGGCGCTGACGAGCACGGGAATCACGTCGGATGGGATGATGATTTTATCGATGGTGGCGCAGGGAGGGACACGTTATATGGCGGACCAGGTGACGATTATATTTACGGTGGGCACGGTGACGCAGGGTCAGGTCTCGACATCAGTCGAAGTACCATCTACGGAGGACCCGGCAATGACTATCTAGTCGCCAGTCAAACCATTTTTGGAAGTAGGATTCATGGCGGAGAAGGGGATGACGTGATCATTGGTGGCCCCGGAAACGACACTTTGCATGGAGATGCTGGCGATGATGTCATCTTTGGAGGAGGCTTAAATGATACAATTCGCGGAGGCATAGGTAACGACATTCTGATGGGTGAGCATGGTCGTGACAAGCTTGATGGCGGAGATGGCGACGACGTCATCTACACCTTTGTTAATAACGATGTACGTGCAGACCACACCCATTTGTTTCAAGGGACTTGGCATCGCCTTAACTTGCCTCCGGTGGTAGAGCTTACGAAGGGGGAAATTGATAGAGAGATTACACGAATTGGTGATCTTAGAGCGTCTTTGAATACCAGTTTAGACCAAAATTTAATAGCTTTCCTCAACGAAACACAAACCGCCTTGCTTCGTCATCAAGAAGTCGATGGAAATGAGGCTGACGGTGGCCCTGGCAATGACCGAATTTTTGGCAGTCCGTTTTTCGACAAATTGTTTGGTGGAGAGGACAACGACCAGATCTTTCACGTAATGAATGCATCGCCCATCGTTCGAGATGAGATTGCGGGCAACGATGGCATTGACACCTACTGGGTTTCAGGGACTGAGGGAGACGACCTTGTCATTGTTTTTTTAAGTGAAGGCGGGAATGGCAATCTGAATATTATGATCGACCTCGATGGCGACGGAAATGCGGATATGCAGTTCGATGCAACCACGATTAATAATCTCGGAATTCGTGGTCTTGGGGGCGATGACATTATTTATGTTGACTTCGGCAATCAAGCAAAGATCAATGTTATTGTTGATGGTGGATCAGGGAATGATACTATCTTGATGGGGCGTCTCTATGAACAGAACGCGGATGGCACGACAGGCAGTTTGATTGATGTGTCGACGCTCCGATCCAGAACAGCGCTTCGGGACGACCTGAGAAACGGCCGAGTTAGCGCTGGCCCAGGAAGGAACGCTCGACAAGGGATTCAGGCCAAAGCAGTTCTTTACGGCGGATCTGGCAATGATATCATCGTCGGTGGCTTGAATGAAAACATCATTTACGGTGAGGCCGGTGACAACATCCTTATAGGCGGTCCCAGTGACGATACGTTTTACGCTAGGGAGGGAAACGATTTTGTTGACGGAGGTGCCGGTGAAAATCAAATCTTCGTGATCAAGGGGTCTAGCCAATCCAATCGTGTCGAGGCGATTGGACCTGAGTTTCTGGTCAATGGGCGTACGGACAGTGATCAGGATTACCCCTCCGTTGCTGCATTTGCTGACGGTAAGTTCATTGTATCGTGGCGTGACTTTGGGCAAGATGCAGGGGGAAGTTCTCGCGGGGTCTATGGCATGCGATTCGATGCTGATGGTACTCCAGTGCCAAGGCACAAGGACGTTGGGCCAGGCACCGGGAGCGACGAATTTCGTGTGAACACACGGACAACTGGAACGCAAGAGTTTCCCGAAGTTGCGACAACGAAAACTGGCGAATCGATAATTGTTTGGCAGAGTACTTTGGCAGACGGCAGTTTCGAGATCTTTGGCAAACGCTATCGCCAGGATGGATTTCCGATAAGACG
>DNWZ01000091.1 GCA_003506095.1 Planctomycetaceae bacterium
GTGCAACGAACCGATGTCCGTTGGCATAAATAAGGTTTCCGGGAACGTATTCGCGAAGAGCCATCGAGGCGGACCTCGGCAGGTCGAAATCCATTGCGCCGATTTGCCAGCGGGGCACTTCTGCCATCCCGACGATTGACCCGCTGTCTAAACCATAGCCTGGCAGAAAGCCTTCTTGGGAAAGAACGCTAAAGGTAACGGTGTCGTCGACACCGTCTGCTTCGCTACGGCGACGGCGCCCCATTCCCTTAAGCTGTTTCACGAGGCGGTCGCAGCGTTTGAAGTGGGCTTCATCTTCGTAGTTCAGTGTCCCTTCTTCGTCCCGTACTCGGTTCAAACGACGGATCTCGCGAATTGCCCACTGCAGGCGTTTACGCAATCGACCTATGACCGTGGCTAGATTGTTGGCCATATTGTCGATGTGTTTCGCAATCTCTTCGCGCGACGTTACATCTTGGTCTTCGTTGGGCCAACCGTCACGAAACGCACGACTGGCATATGTCAATAAATCATCGCGGTGCTCTGCCACTAAGTCCGCCAGCGGCTGGACGTTGAAGGCTTCACTGCGCAATTGACCTGATGGTGTAAACAGGTAATGCGTGATTCGAGAAGGCAGCATTTCCTTCAGGGTGTCGGTAATTTTTTCCCGGCTTGCTTCACTGAGACCCGACGTTTTGCGACTCAACTGGTTAAGGCGTGTGACGACAGTTGCGGCAACATGCTTCGCAACCAGGACTTCGTTGCGCAGGTTGAAAGCTGGCGGGTCGACCCGGCCACCGAGCATTCGCATCGGTTCATTAAAGTAAGCACGATCATGCGACGCAGGGCGGCAGTACGTGATCGTCACTGCCATGCGGTGGCGACGACCGGCTCGGCCGGCTCGTTGCCAGTAATTGGATGGCAACGGGGGAACGTTTCGAAGCAGCACCGAGTCGAGCGCACCGATGTCGACGCCCAATTCAAGGGTCGGGGTACAAACGAGCGTATTGACGCGGTCGCCGCCTCCCTTGAACCAATTCTCGATCTTTTCGCGATGCTCATGAGGCACCATGGCGGTATGTTCTTCAGGGCGAAGCATTGAGTAGCCTTCGTCAAGCACCTGTAAGTCATAGTTGTCTTTGTCTTCACCGATGAATTCCAACGTACCATCGCACTGCCACGCCAGGCACAAACTGTTAGGGGTGCGGCGAGTGACTCGGCGACGACAGCGATTACAGCAGTAATATCCATGATTTTCGGTGATACGAATCTTGTCAGAGTCGATTTGATAGACGCCGCTGCATCGTGGTAACGCTCGGCCTTTATTACTTCGCAACGTGACGGGAACGAGCAAGGCTCTGCTTGGTTCTGTGCAGTACGTCCAAAGATCTTCAATGAACGCAGCGACATCGTCAGGCATTACGCCCCATTTGCGGACAATCGACCGAAGCAAGTTGTTCCGTTCAGACATCCAAACCGTTACGCGTTCACGCTCGTCGCCAACTGCCAACTCGAGTTTCATTCCCTTTGGGCCAGGCAGAATAGGTAGGTATCCCCGTTGTATTTCGCGATCGCCCTCTTGCCAGTATCGAGAGAAAATCTCCCGATGTGAATCTCTCAGCAAACGCCTGCGCCGAAACGAATCAAGCAGAGTTTCCACGCCGACTTTCAGTTCCTCGGCGGGCATCCCCAATCGATTGGCCCAAGATTGAATAAAGCGATCGGATGTATTCAAGCCCTCGTAAGTGACTGTAATTCGTCCCCAAGGCTCCAGTCCCTTGCGCTGATTCGACGCCATCGTGATTTCGCGAAGGACTTGGATGCGGAGGAAGTAAGCTCTTTCGTCCGCATGAGAGCCGCCGCTGCCTTCTTTGGGAACAACTCTCCACACTTCGGGAATCAAAGCGCGAGAGTAGGAATCATCTTGATCGAGCTGGTCGCTCATTTTCAAGGCGATATCACCGATCGAAACAGAACCGCCAGTGATCGCTTCGGCCATTAAACCTCGGAGGCGAAACCGGCGGGCATGGTCCTTCATCCACCCAGCCTGGAATGCGGCGTCTTGTCGATTATCGGCAAACAGCAAAAGACGTTTTCGTTCTGCATGATGAACCATATCTTGTGCAAGAACGTGTACGTCGGCTACGGAAGTTGCCCGCACCTCGCGAATGGGCTCTCGATATCGACGCCCGCTCGCACTTCCTAATGCTCTGCATGAGAAACAACTTGTGAGGTATCCAGGATGTGCTTCCTTGCTCTTGACGGCAAACAGTCGCACCAATTCAGACAGGGTGCCGCACGAGTGGCAGCGTGAACTGGGATTCGGATGGGCTGCGCCACAACGTCGGCAAAAATACAAAGCCGTCGTACGCGCATGATTTGCGAGGTCTTCGCCATCTTGGTTTACGATCGTGTCTAGCAATACGACCCGTGTTCCGCCATGCTTCGCTTCCTGGGGTGCCCAGAAATGGCCACCGTCATCAGCCATTTCACCGCCACCGGGAACTGTGGATGTGTAAGAAAAATCTTTTAGATGCGTCGTCAGGTAATGCTGCCCGCACGTATTGCACGAAAACAATCGGGGACGCCACCATTTCTCTGCGGTATCGCCTCGCTCTAGTTCTTCTGCACTGCTCAGCGAGAGTTTCGGTTCACTACCGGACTCAAACGAAACTACGCCTCCGGTGATGCCGCGCAAAAAGCCATGAACAACGGGTCGCATTAACGGTCGTCCATCCTTTAATGATGCCGCACCGAGTGTCAGATAACAAAGAAGTTCTTCCTCGCCGACGGCACGCCCGACGGACGTCTTTAATTCGTTCAGCAGCGTCGACAATTCACGTGGTCCCAGCAGCGACGTACGGATTTGCTTCGCGATCTCGTTCTGGCGTAGGTCATCGAACAAGGATTCCTGCCAGTTTTCGCTTGCCAGATTTTGGTTCGTCAGGCGGCGATAGACCGCGGGGACCTGTTCCTGGGGGTTGAACGATTCGACGGCCAGTAGGGTGTCGGCCAGCAACTTGCTTGGATCACGCGGTCGATCGGGACGATAGGTCCGCAGTGCCCACTCGTCGTTTTGATACTCTTCGTTCACGGTCACGACAGTTTCCGCGGCGACACCGAAGAATCGCGACGCGAACTTTCGGGCGGCGTCCGGCTCCTTTTCGTCCACGATGGTAGCAGACGTGGCGATACAAGTGGTGTGCGATGCATCCTTGCCGCAAAATGCACGCAGTCGCCGAATCAAGCACGCCGTTTCCGCTCCCTGAATCCCTGTAAAGGTGTGGGCTTCATCGAAGACCAAAAACTCCAGCAAGGCGTTTTCGAACAGCTCCACATCGCGTTGGCGGGTTAACAATAATTCGAGTTGTTTGATGTTGGTCAGCAAGATCCGCGGCTGGCAACCGTTTGTACGCATCTTCTCGCGCGAGCAGACCTCTTCGGTCGGATGTACCGAATCGCTGAGGCCTGACTCGCGGGTTTCCCGAATGCGAAACTCGTAATCCGCGCGGCTCTCCCCAGCCTCCATTCGGTGACCGTGAACTTCCCGTTCGAACTCCGCCGTTTTGCCGACGTACATTCCAAACGTCACGCCGCTGCCAGCGAGTAAACCACGCATTCGATCGAGTTGGTCTTCGGCCAGTGCGTTCATCGGATAGACGATCACTGCGGCGATGCCGGCCGGAGCGTTTTGTTCCCGCAACTGGAGACACCGACTGATGATCGGATAAAGAAAGCACTCGGTCTTTCCCGATCCGGTTCCGGTACTTACCAGAGTGGGACTTCGTTGGGCGATTGAACGGAACGCTTTCTCTTGATGGCCATAGGCAGCGGTAAATCCGGTCGGAACGATTCGCCGCATGTGCGGATGAAAGACACCATCGTCAATTAACTGTTCGATCGAGGCACCCTGTCGGAATCCACGCGACAGGCTGACGTAGGGTCCGCGCAGCAGCGGAGACGTACGCACGGTATCGAGCCTGAGCTGATCCCGCATTTGGTCATACAAACGCGGATCGGCCAATGCGTAACTGGTCAATTGGTAACGCAGAAAGCTACGAACGATTTTCTCGGTGTAGACGATAGGGTTCAGTGGCATCGGTGCCCCGGGGAGACAGTCGCTGTTGATGTTTAAGCAAGCCAGCCCACATCATAAACTCTCATCCTTCCGTTGACCGTCCCCCGTAGGGTTCAAACATCGCGATCCATTCCGCGATACACGCTTCCTGGAACGGATAGGTCGTGAGCCACTTTGCCTTTTCAATCTTGGGAAGACTGTCGGGGGCGACATTGCGAATTTCTTGCAGCCACGCGACAATGAAAGCGGATATCAATCGAGCTGAATCACAATCTCTCGCGTCAAACAAGAGCTCCTCAGCATCCAGCGAACCGTCGCTGAGCATCGAGACCGCAAGTCGTCGCCCCTCCTCCTCCGGCAATCCCATCCCAATCCGGCGATTGATGTTGATCGTTTTCAATAGGATCCTTGATGCGAAGATGGAAATGTCACGTAGATACCCTTACAGACCCACGAGCGATCCGGTTGGTTCACGTGCTGCAAGGCTGGAACGAAGCGTTCAAGAAGGCAGCGACATTATCGACCATTCAGGAGGAATACATGTTTGCTAGAGAACTGACCGATCTCGATCGCGAAGAAACCGTCGATGAAGCACTTGACTTGGCCTTTGACCAAATTGACGACGCGTTCCTTGAGGGGCGTTTCGATTGGGTCGATCAATTCTTGAAAATCGCCGATGTCGAAAGCATGTCGGTCTCGCTGCTGGTCGGAATCTTAACGATCACCGCGAGTGCGGAGAGCAAGTTACGGCATCGAAGTGAATTCAGAAAGCGAGCCGAAAATGTGATTCGCAAAAGAGGACGCTACAATGACACAATTCTTCGTGATCTCTAGGCGCCTCTATACCGCGATTTGCCGTAACAGTTCATCGGTGCTGCGAATCTGNNGTTGCATGATTCGCAAGTTCGACGAGAGTTCCTGGTCGGTCGGATTAAGCTGCTTTGCTTCCTGCATCAAGTTGATCGCACGGTCTTCGCGTTGCGATAGCGCGTATCCAATTGCCATCAAGTGAAGCAATTTAGACCGATCGCTTGCTCGCCTTGCGAATTGCAACCCATCCGCACCAACCCGAATCGCGTCGTCGTGCATCCCTTCCTGCAGTAACCAATTAGCGAATTCTAAGTAGGCTAGTACGCTCTTCGTGCGTAACGCAACGGCCCGCTTGAAATCCTCGATCGCGAGTGAGTAGTTGGTCGTTAAATGCACGATCCCTTTGGCTGCGTGAATCTCTGGGTTTTGGGCATCCTGTTGAAGCCACTGATCTAGCACGACAGTCGCATCGTCACTTCGCCCAAGGTTGAGTAGCGCGAAGGCGAGTGTCACAACCGCAGAAGCGCACTGAGATTGGCGAGCTTCCAATGCTTCAGCTCGTGCAAGACCTCGTCGCAGGTACTCAACAGCTTTCTCGTCTTGGGTTTTATTGCTGTTGTTAATTGCAAGGTCGTGGAAAGCCTCGCCAGCAGCCAACAGTACGCCGGAGTCCTTGGGGAATTGGGTAACGTACTGTTCGGCAAGTCTGGCAAGCGACTCCCAGTCTTTCGTATTCTTCAACAGTTTCAGCACGAGATGTTTGTAGCCGGAATCGCTGGGGTCCAGCCAGATCGCGTTTTTCAGGAAAACCAATGCGACTTCGGGGTAGCCGAGTTCGTCCCAAGCTCGATAACGCATATAGTCCACGACAGATCTTTTGATCATGCCATCTTGGCATCGCAGCACTGTAAGTAGTTCCCGCCAATTCGCCGAATCGTATGCCGCTTGAAGACGGCCCGCGAGTTCATCGGACGATGGTTTAGTATCGCAATTGGGCGGCCGTTCCTCGTCCAGCAAAGAATAGAGANNAGTATCTAAATTCGGTGGCCGTTCTTCGTTCAGCAAAGAATAGAGATCCGCCGACAACCCCCAGACGTCAAGTCGTTGTTCGTCGGTTAGCATCTCGTAGATTTCTAACCGCTCTTCCTCACGTTCGTCGTCGTCAGGGAATTCGCCATGGTCGACGCGGTGCTGGAAACGGTCAAGTGTATCGTCCAAGTAAAAGCGAAACGCGGACTCGCGGCGATGAATCAGCTTAACGATCATGGGTCATTCTCTCCGTCTTCCCACAGTTCTTTTGTGTCCGCAATTGCCCGCTTAAACTCGGCCATCGGCATCACGAAACTCGGTTGAATCGTTCCGTGGTCGGGGTTGGCAACACCGTCGGGCACCAGCCGCAAACGATCGGCAATTTCGCCTTCTTCGTAATTGCCCTCACCCAGTTTAAACACTCGAAGCGAGTTGGGTCCAATCGCACCGGTCACTTTACCTGTCTTGTGGAGTCGTGCGGGCACCATATCGGGCGGGAAAAGGCCTTGGATTCGACGGCCGATCCCGGCAATCGACGAAAAGATGGACACGCCACCCTTGCCCGGGACAGCATTGCCGTTGGCATCGGGAGCTAAATCACGGGCACGCAGGCCAAGTTTCGTTGCCGAGTCGCCGAGGACGGGTTTGGGCGGAACGCCCTCGGATTTCATGCTTCGATAGGCTTTTGGCATGTTGCACGAAGTTCCCGAATATCCGAGTGTGTTTAACCAGAAAATACGCGAATTTGCAAAGTGGCTACGACGAACAGTAGGCTCGCCAATTCAGTGGTTGGAACGATAGTGGCGATTTTGTATCGTGATTTGTATCGTGAGAATATTGAGGGCGAGTGGACCGAGTCAGTTTGCGCATGATGCTTGCGCTGGATAAGCGGCTTGTCATGAGGGGTTGATCCCGGCGTCGAGTTTGGGGCAGCGGATGACGTGTTCGATGAAGCGGATGCCGCGATGTGTGATCGCGTGAAAACACTTGCGGGAAATGTTTTCAGGGCTGAGGTTGCCAGAGAACATTAATGCGCCTTGCTTGGTTCGGTTTAGGTCCCAAGATCGATTGGCCATTGCGAATGCGGAGCAGATATCGTTCAGGGCAATCAGCGCGATCCCGCGAAGGTTAGTTTGCTCAGGTGCATTCTCGACCGACTCCTGCAGTTGTTGAAACGGGATCGAAGCCTTTACGCCTCCGTCGTATAAGATGCCCAACAGTTGAAGGTGAGTATCGGTAAAACGGTCGATCGCACGTAGGAATAGGTCGGCTTCATCGAAAACGGCTTGGTGCGGTCGTTCATCGATCCATGACGAAATCAAGAGATTCGCGAATCGCTCACGTTTGCTTGCCAAGTGTTCGGCCTCGACTCGCTGGACGACGTTTTCCAATAAATGGAAACCGGCATCGCTGGTCGCGAATTGGGTAAATGCCAGGCCGTGATACTGGCTGAGCTTTGCAAATAGCTCCTCGGCTCGTTTCAGACGCTGGGCCGTTGCCCAGGTGCCGTACAACGAGGCGAGCTTTGGGACATAGTTGGTTAGCCCTGTTTGGATCTGTTCAATCAGTGCATCGTTCATGGGTGTGACTCACTTGCGAAGCCTACAATCGCCGCATGCCAAGTGGGCTGAAGGGTGAAGTGACTATCGTCGTCTTTTGCGTGATGGTGATTCGCCGGTCAGTTGGAATGGCTCCTGGTCCTCGTGCACAGCGGATTCAGCATCCGGTATCGAAAGGTCGCCAGAGGCGTCGCCGGCCAGTAGTTTTTCGTAGGCGGGTTGGCCGAGGAGGTTGCGGGCGTGGAGGTGGCATTCGGCCCAGGATTCTTCGGGGGTTTGAGCGAGCTGCCAATCGTAAAAACGCGGCCCAAAACATTCTCGCACCGGCTGATGCTCCTTCGCCCGTTCGTCATGACCTAACCCGTAATCCGCAAGTCGCAACGTCTCAGGTAATTGCCAACCCTCACCGTCGTTTTGAGTCAGGAAAGTAATAATCCCCGCCTTGCGGTCGTTGCCCAACTGTTCAATGCACTTGTGCAACTCCGCGAATGCGACAAATCCCAACACTGTAAGACGTTGCTCTGGTGGTAGAGTTTTATCAACACGCCACAAGCCCTTGGGAAACAAAGTCGATGAGAAACGATCGCTTGAAAGACGTTCGAGCGAATAGTCAGTTTCGGCAATCGCGACTTTCATGTCCGCAACATCCATCTCATATGCACATGCCACCAAAGCCTCGACTATACATCGCAGACGTGTTCGCTCATGCCTGGAAACGGCCCATAGCGTCCGCCAAGGCTTGTTAGCGGTAAACGGCTTGCCAATCCACCAGTGTGCCTGTAACACACTACCGCAGTTGAGACGGCGTGTGATCAGATCGAGCTCGCGGATTTCGAGGGCATGCTGAGTCGCTAGTGGAATCGCCGCTTCCGCAACGATGAAGTAGTTTAGCGTTGTGCCAACAAGGCGATTTCGGAATTGATAGTCAAAAGATAGACTATTGAGGGAGGCCGCCAACGCAGGTGTGAACCTAGCAGCTGTCGTCAGCAAGGGTGTTTTGTTCCCACTCGGTGTGAAACCTAACAGCGACGAAATCATTGTCCGTGTATTTGTTGCCGACGATACGTCCATGAACGCTAGTCGAAAGTGGTTGGGAAGATTCCACGTTTCGAAAGTCGCAGGATCGGATATTCGTTTCAGAAAAGTAGCTGCTGCTTTGTCTCCGCCGTGTTTCCGAAGTTCGTTGGCATGATCGCTTGCCAAGTTGGCATCGAAGACGGAGCGCCCCATCAAGAACTGGGGATTAACTTTCTTTCCGTTCCAGTCCAGGTCATCCCACACGGCCGATCTGCCTGTTCCAGACACCCAACCCTTGGTCGAGAAATCGAACTGCCCGATAGTTCTTCCCTCGCAAATTGGCAACGAAACTGCAGGGCCAACTATTTTTATTTTCTTCTTTTTTGAGCCGTCTTTCACAAATCCGTCGAACTCTTCCTGGTCAATGTCGTCTTCGTGGATGTAATGCATC
>DNWZ01000408.1 GCA_003506095.1 Planctomycetaceae bacterium
CCAATCAGTGGTACCGTTTGGGCGCAAACTGACACTACGATGCCGTCCATAAGATTGTGATTTAGTTTTCTCAAGACTTCAACCCCGGAGCAGGTTCTGCAAACTGTGAACTGTCTTCACCTGGGCCCGTAAGTGAAGACAGTTTTAGGGATGCCTGGCAAGACTCAGTACGCTGGTTTTAATAAACAGCTGGCTGATTGAACCACATCGTTGGAAGAAGATTGAGAGAATCCAATGCGAATTACGGACCTGAAGAAATTTCACCATTGGCGAGTTCAACTTAACGCTAGACATCGAGAAATAACTAATTGGGTTAAGTCGTGCCACCGCTCGTCAACCATTTCAAAATGCTGTGGTGATCCGAGCATGTGAAATCGTCGAGTTGTTTTGATCTCGGATGCAAGGATAGGCGCATTGATAAGAATGCTCATATCCTGGTACTGAGCTGGTGCTTGACTGAACTCGAAGTCCGGTCGTTTCCCATGAAGGTAGCCGTTCCACGAATGCTCCTCCACGTAAGCGACAACGCGGTCGGTTCTAACACACAGCTCGTATTCGAATGGCTTTCGTACTTCCATCGTGGTGGGAATAACGCTGGTGGGAAATGTCCAGACAACGTTCTTGACGCCGAGCCGTGAGTAAAATGCATTTAGCCTTGTTGCATAGCCGGGAATTGCGGCGACGTATTTCGACAATTGAGGATCTATTGAAGTTGAGAGAATGTCAAACGCCTCATCGTGTCGGTTTTTTAATCGAAGAAAGCTCATAGAGGGTGATTTGTAGATGGACGTCGAAGCGAAAGTATCGTTCTTGCGGAGAGTTTGAGACCGCTCTCAATCCTGGTGTGAGATTGCGTCATTGACACATTCAAGTCCTGTGCAACGAAGCGTCATCTCGCAGTTGTCGCTCCCGATTCCACATTTTTTCAACTTGGATACGAAGTTCCATTGTTGACGGCAACGCATTATTCTCCGACGTGTTTGCGACCGGTGGAAACAGTTGTTCAAGCATGCTTTCTGTCATGTGCATACCAAGTGTGCGGTATGCCTCGAACTGAGAAATTGCAAAAAACTGATCTGATGTCGGTTCGTGCGGAAATGCTGGATGCTCGCTGCGATATTGAAGAACGTCCTCAGGCTCGTCGCCGGTAACCGACGACTTCAGATAGATTAGATAACCGGTCTCTGATGCCATCGCGTCTCGAGCGGGATAATGTATTCTTCCAATTGCCCAATGAGCAGCGGAAGTGTGAGTTTCGTTTCCGAGTCTAAGCAAATCGAGATCCAATTCAATTGCAACCCCAAGTTCAATTCGAGCCATTTGAATCAAATTGCCTACTCCGTTGAACGTATGATCTGGGTCAGCTTCCCCGTCACCGATAATGATCGTGTGACACCGTCGACGAAGCAATTCTACCGTTGCAAGATTCTCGATGTGCCCGCCATCGGACAGATTCACCCAGCTCGAACGCTCGTGAAGACAGCTAATCATCTCCTTAGCGAGATTCCAAATTGGATTGTGCCATCGCCGTTGTCGTTTTAGAGGCCGCTTGACCTGATTGACCATCTCGCTTGAGATTCCCGTGGGGGCGTCGTCTTGATTGCCTTGGTCAGCAATTGTTGGTTCGCTGTCAGCTTGTGGTGGCACGACCAATGGCAACGTCGGCGTCATCATCGCTGCTGCGATGGATGCCCCCGTGTAACCACCTCCAGAAACAGACGACAAATAGTCAACTCGCGAGAAGACACCAGCGGTCTCCAGTTGTTGAGAGACTCCCATGTTCAGTGCGGCGGATCGGATTCCGCCTCCAGAGAATGCTAATCCGACGAGACCCAAGTTCACGCTTGGACGCATCACAGTGTCGGACTCCAGTGCCGTAAAACGATCATCCTCGGTGGCGTTCCAGCGAGGGAGGATCGCTTGCGACCATTCTGAAACAAATACTTCGTCGAAGGTAACAATCTTGGAACTTAGTCGGCGAGGATTTGGAATCCAGTAACCAAGGCGGACGTTCAACAGCGTCAGCAGCATGACGGCGAACGGATTAGTCATACGTCCCATGTTGGGTGACGCCGCTGCTGCGGAAATCGTCATCGCAGTACCGAGCGAGAGTGTTCTGTCAGCAGTTTCGAGCCGGGTAGTTGAAGTATAACCGGTCGCGTCGCCACCACAGAAGAACTTGCTAAAGAGAAAGAAGTCCGACTTTTGGTCGCGCAACCGAAGGTCACTGCTCCGTTGCAGGTTGATCGCGGTGTTTATCAAAGTGTAGGGCGCTGTGGAATTGTCCTTAGCCAAATCTGAAAGCAAGAGCTTTGGAAGAGGTTTCACGTCGCTGCAATTTGTTGATCCAATTAAGAATGCCTGCGACAGCCGATTCCGATAGAAACCATGAATCGAAGTCGCATTGATATTAATCAGCAAACAGCTAGCGAAACCGATGAACGTGGCAAGAAGCAATAGGAAGCGGTACTTGATGGGAAATGACTGACTAAAAATATCGAAACGTGTACTTGCAAGCCGGGTAAAATCGGCGGCTGTTCCTGTTGCGACCATCACCAGCGATTTGTCGGCTGTCGAGTAGTCGTCTGACGTGTACGAGGCGGGAGGAAACCCAGCGATCACCAGCGTTCGAAGGTTTTCAGCATCAAGTCCAAATGCGTGTTGAGTGGCATAGGCCGCCTGCCGTGAATCCGCGTCACCGCTGCCAACAATCGGTTGCGACAGCTGAAGAAGAGCATGCCGGATAGAATCGATTTTGTTGTTTTCAACTTCTACAGCGATTGAACGTTTTACGATTTCTCGTCTAGCGAGAGTCTGGACGGTTTCGATGCGGCTGTCTCCCTCTGGCACCAGAGACACCGCTCGTGACACAGGGTCATCCGAATCTTGCAGACTTTTCAAATCGGTTTCGCGCGAGAGTGTCAGCAATTGCTCGACGCTCAGTTCTTTGAAAGCTCGACTCTGCCTCTCACTCTGCCATACGCCATAACCCACGATTTTTAGAAGCGAGGAATCATTCTCGATCGTCTTTAGCTCTTCGTTTGTCAGTATTGCAACGGTCTGGCGAAGTAGTGATCTCTGGAGCGCAAGCATTAACGGAACATTGTTCCCTCCCTCGATTGTCAAAGTCCTGCTGAGGTATGGGATCGCTCCCGGAAACGCACTGTTGTCACGAACGGGCTGTGTTGCATCCGTCAACTCGCCTTCTCTGCCCATCAGCTTTGCAAATTCATTTTGTTTAAGAGCACTCGGTCCAGTGCTATGCAACTTGGCAAGGAAAGCATTTGTGGCATCATCATCCACGCAACTCAAAATCCACTTCTTGAAATCATTCTCTCTCGACGCATCTCTTTCCTTTCCAGTGGTACCAATCCATAGGGTTGCGAGTTCGATCGTTTGCTTGATGAGCGGGTCAAGCTCGTCGGGATTGGGATCTCGTGGGTCACGTTGCAGAGCCAGCTCAACCAGAAGTTCACGATCTTTCCGAACGGTTTGCTGCCAAAACTCAAATCGCTTAATTGGATCGACTGAAAGCAGTTCGTAGCCGTTGTCAGCAAATCGCTGTGCAAGTCCAAAGTACAGTCTCGCCCAAGGGGTGAAAGCTCCGTTGACATCTTCTTCAGCAGGTTGATCTCGAGGCTGTGTCTCGTATACCAGCCCAAGCTTATGTTTTCCTTCACGCAAACGTTGAAGCATTCGCTCAATCTCGTCGTCCTCGTCGGTCAGTGCTAAGCGTTTGGATGTTAGTGGACTTAGTGGGCGAGTTAGCTGACCGATTTCTTTTCTTGCACTTACGATAAGTTTGCCATAACCACCGGGATCACGTGCAAACACGTACAGAAGCAATGCTGGTATCAAGAAAGCACTCAACGAAAGTAATTGGGACATCCAGTCGCCGCGACGAAGTCGGGCGACCGTGAAGACTGCAATCACGCAAGCCATGATCGCCAGCGGCCAGCCGAATAGCTTCCGCTCGTCGACGTTGTGAAATGGAGCCGTCCAACCGAATGCAGCGAACAGGCTAAACGTGTTCCCATAGATCACAAAGTTCGACAGCCAGACTACGAATAGCCAGAGCAACACGAACCCAACTATACCGACCAAAACCGTTTTGACAGTCTTGCGGAATGGTGCGAGCATTGGAAAGTTACCGACTCCAACGTGAACCGCCGAAAGGCAGCTCAGTACGACCGAAGCTGCACCCAAAACACCGAGGGAACCATCGCGGAATAAATCTCGCGTCCATTCAAGTGCATGGGAGGTTAAGACAACGAGAACGGAAACTGTTAGCCCCAGAAGAATCCATCCAAAGAACGCCGAAACGATCGCCCACCAACTTGTACGCAAACTCTCCAGGGTCGCTCCGGATGACCACCATGCCCAGGCCGTGATCAAGTTGGCGACGATCGCGAATACTGCACCGCCAATACAGACGGCAAAATATGGATGTGCGAGCAAGTTGAAGTGGATGTAGCCCAAACCTAGCGAAATCAGAATCAGGAGTGGAAGCACGACAATGAAATTTAACGCGATGCCCCAGATGTAGCTTGTTACGCTACCGAGTTTGGTCGCCAAACTACCGACAGTTAGATAACTGGAGTGATTGCGGATCCATTGGACATAGGCGGACTCCTGACCCTCCAATTCCGGAGCGTCAATCGAGAAGGGGAAACGGCCTTGGTACGGCGTTTTTGCTTGACTCAATTCAATCTTCTCTTTTGTTTTTAAGTGTGACGTCTCTACATGTAGTAGCTGTACCGAACTGGGATCACCGAATCGGCGTCCAGGTAGCGTAGGACGTTGCCAACGTTTCTGGCGGCGGCGATCGTGATTGGATCGGAGTTCACGAACCGAGTGCTGTTCCAGTTCATTTTGCTCAGCGCCAGAATTTCCATGAGAATGCGTTCCGGCGGGCGTTCAACTTGATCGAACTGGACTTCGATGGGGCGCGGGACGTACATGCCTGGGTAAGCACGGTAGAAGTCGACGCTTCCTTGGGTGTAGAGAATCGACGTGCAATCGTCCAATTCAATGGCCGTTCCACGAAGTGGCGGGTTAGGTTTTCCGCGAAAGAATCGAACGGATGATTTGCGGATCGAGACAAGATCCAGTTGGTCAATGCCAAACTGGTCAACCACGTTATTGAACCCTTCCGTCTCACCCTCGTCGAAGTATGACGTTTTATGACAGACGACCCTGGCCGGTAGGTTTCCGTGTTCCTTCTTGTAAAGCTTCAGGGCAGACCGTAAAAGTTCGGCTGAAACATCGATGTCCATGTGAACGGTACGGTCCTCTTTTTTAACTAAGACCTGACCACCGCGAACAACGACGCCTTCACCACGTTCATTGAAAACCTGCGCCACGCTCGTTTGGACGGAGGCACCATCGGCGGTGTAAAAATAGCTGACGCCGACGAAGCACGTGTCCAAGTCGGTTGCAATGCGTGGAAGTCGCCACGGAACTCCGCCCGCTTTGTAATAAAGTGCCGTATAGAAATTCCAGGCACGGGATGCTTCATCCTCGATATCCTTGGTGGAGGAGCCATCCTGTCGGTACCGGTGGACCTTTCCTCCGTAGGTTGCAGGACGAACCATCTGCACAGGAGCCTTCATTGTCATGGCGCGAGCCTTCAACAGATCGTGCCATACTGTTTTGTGGGCTTCGTCCTTCGACCTTCGTCGGCGAGAGCGTGGTGTTCCTGGAGCGACGGAACCGGTGTCGATGGGTTTTAGAAGATCCGACGGTGGCAGACAGATGACTACGTCGGCGGAGACGCTCTGCAAGAGATCGTTGGCTTCAGATAGAAAGTAGTCCACCGACTCAGAAACCATCTGCTCTCGATCCGCGATCGTCGCTAGTCGCCGAATCTCTCGCGAATTGATTGATCGAGTGGTTTGGTCGTTCGCTACAAAGTCACACAGCGGTTTGCTATCGCCAAATCCAGGAAACGCGGGAAACAACGTCACTAGAGATGTCTTCTTGGCAGCAACGCCCACGCGGCACTTATTGAGCCACCGTGTGAATAGATCAATCGTATGTTGGTCGCCAACTAAGCCAAGCCTAACCTTATTGGGTGCCAACTCAGTTCCGGCATCGAGCGGGCCATGCATTGACAGACCGAATCGAATGTCGATGTGCTTGCCACTGCCAAACTCAAGCTCAGGTTCGTTGATAAAGGTTACCTTTCTATTCATCAAACAAACCGGCTCCAAAATTTGATAGATCGATGTCGTCCGATTCTTCTGGGACTAAACTTTTGATTCGTGTCCACGCTTTGTCGTCGATGCCAACCGGACATTCAGCCCATTCGATTGAACCAAAACCGAGAAATGGGTAGGGATCGTCGAGCAACGAGTCTCGATCCTTGAGCATCTCTGTGTACATGACGATGGCTCCCGACACCGCCGCATCCTTTTCCAAATTCTTGATCCCCGAAAGATGTTCTTGCCGGTAAGGATCAGGAGCCAACCCATCCGATGTAAAGACATAAGTTGGCTCGATCATCAAGAACCAAGAATCAGCGAAACGCAAAAAACGATGCGAAAACGCGTTGTGACGATAGTAGGCCACCCGCGTAGGTTCGGCTTTGTTCATTTGTTTGGAAACAACGGCTCGTTGTGTCTTTTTCTTTCGCGAGCGATAATGAAAGTCTCGGATGATGTCACGTGGATGCGGCTTGAAGTAGTGGCACTCCTGTTCTGAATCCCACCGCAATCGCCAGGAGTTGGTGATCTCGTTAAAACACCCGTTCAGAATTTGAACGAATACCGATCGCAGCTTCGGGTCTGTCGAGCTGGCCATAGCATCAGCATCAATCGTCGTCACTGTCGTGACATTGCATACGAGCGACCATGGTTCATTGCTCAAGTCGTGGTATGAGTAAACTCGCTTCCCGTTGCCGTATGCCCATTCACGCGGCGGATAGGGTTCGATTTCCTTGAGCTTCTCTTGGAAATCCTTTCCACTCTCGCAGTCCGTCTCCGCCGTAAAAATCGTTTCCCCTATTCGATCCACGCGGATCAAGTTTGACATTAGTTTTTCAGGTGTCGGTGACGGGGTGAAATAAGTCCCCGCACCGTATCGATTACCAATCGCTTTCCATTGTTGAGCGGAAGACTCATTGAGCCGGTCTTCGATCGGGTCAAATCGAATCGTTTTGTCGTTCTTGGAATCCTTGTCGCGAAAATAGTCTTTGATGTTGACCCAGTAGGCGATTTCGTCTTCAGGAACTGAGACGACCAAGATCACGGGTGTGCTTCCTTCGAGCCAGTACTGGAGATCAGCGGGTTTGCAGTAATACGTCGGTGCTCCTTTTGCTTCTATAATTTCTGAAACGGCTTTACTTTGAACGGGGATCCAACAGTTCTTCACTTGGCCTGTTGCGTCATCGCGGAGTTCCACCCATCCGTCGATCCCCGCTTCCACTGGTTGATTCGAGGGATGCCAGGTGAAGCCCATTTTCAAAACCATTTTTTGGATCAGGTTGACCCCCATCTCGCCGAGTATCTGTGCATCCGTGATCCGTTTCATGTCGTTGCTTCATTTGCTGATGATGGTGGCATGATGGGCATGCGTAGCGGAGCTGTTTTCCAGAGAAGTGACTCTTCGTCAGTGGTCAGCCCGTACGCCTGATTGACCAGCAATGCGAGCTGCCACTCCAGTTGCTTTGCTTGCTGCCGAAGCTTCGACGCGGGCAGAGACGTTTCATTGAATCCGTCACGCAGAGCTTTCAATCCTGCAGGCGTGAGAGGATTCTTTTTGCCACGAGACTTTCGGACTGATGCAACGATTGCGTTGGTGTCTTGCAGGGATGCCGTTTGAAGCAATCGAGGCAGCTTCTCGATCTCCATTTCGGTATGAAGCCAGTCTGCGAACGCTTGATCTGCTTTCTGGACGCCGTCGATGCAAGCACCCAGTTTCTCAGTCAGGGATGGATCGAACTCGTTCGGTTGATCTGGAATTGGGATTCCTGCAACGTATTGCGTGAAGTATCGGAGTGCCTCGTCTTTGCCGTGCTGCGCCCGACGCCAACTGAACCACCAGAGTGCCGGTGAGTTGAGAACGGCGAGCAGCCATGGTGTGGGTGACGAAATGAAATACACGGTGTTGTTGGTCATACGAGCTTGGGTGTCGAGGCAAAAGCTGGGTGTCCACATGATGTCCTGATACAGGATTTTTGGTTGCTCGAAGGCGTTCCAGTAAGCACAGGATCGCAACTCCCACCAATAACGACCTTGATCTTGGCGTTTCACGAGACTATCGCGGTGTCCATCGAAGTGTTCAAACAACGATGGGTAGATTTTTGCGAAAATGGATTCAGCGTCGTCGCCGGCTTCCGCCCACGCCCAGTTGTGGTTCTCACTCGACTTCATCGCGATCATCCAAAGTTGCTGCCACTCCGGCTGCCAGCGTTCAACATCTTGGCCACGCAAATAGGGACGAATGATGGACTCGCAATTCGGATCGCGGTTGATGAGCGATTCCTTGGTTGCGTTGTCGATTAAAAATGCCTCGTTGAATCCGGTTAGGATCCCTCGATATGGCTTGGCACCTGTAAACGAGATCAGCGGATTGCCTGAGGAGTCGATCTTATCAAGTAGTAAAGCAGTTCCTGGCGGTTCCAGAATCCAGTCCGTTTTCCCAAAGTGAGCCGCCGGAATCGTAAAACCATCCTCGTCAATTTGCGTTTGCAAATCATCGATGCGAAGTTGCTCACGCGGGATCGAACACGCTCGAATTTCTGGTCGCTTTTGGCTTAGCTTTGGTCGTTGGAAAACCAGGATGCCGGGGAACACATCGGCATCTGGGAAAATCTGTTTGGCGTGCCCGAAGTCGACGACTGATTCGACCCATGCCTTTTCCGACAAGAGGCCGCGAAGGTTTTCACCGTAGCCCGCCTTCATCCATTTGTTGGTGACAATGAACCCCAGTCGACCGCCAGGACGAAGCACGTTCAAGCCAAGTTCGTAGAAGTAGACGTAGAGATCGGCCACGCCATCGTAGGCGGCGTAGTTCGCTTCAAAGTAAGGCTTGTAGTCGCGTATCCATTCCTGACGCACATACGGCGGGTTGCCAAGAACAATGTCGAATCCTCCATCGTCACCCGTGAAAACTTCTGGGAATGCTTCTTGCCAATTGAAGGCGTGGGTGTCGAAGGATGGATCAGCGACAACGCTATTGCCTTTGCGGATTCGATCATCGAGTGTTTCGAGTTGTTTGTCTCGTTGAGCGGTCTTGATCCATAGGCTCAACTGACAAATCTCGATCGCTTCACCGTTCAAGTCGACGCCATACAAATTGTTTCGCAGTATTTCGCGGTCGACATCGAACAACCGCTGCCCGAGCAGTTCTGCCAGTCGTTCATTGCACTCGCGATAGGCGGCGGCTAAGTGGTCGAACGCTGAAATGAGGAAGGCACCGCTGCCACAAGCTGGATCGACGATTCGCAGCGAGATCAGTTCGCGTTCCCACGCTTCCCAGAACTCAGCCATGGCTTGCTTTTGTGGCTTGTTCAACTTTGAGAAGTCGTACGCTCGCGGATCGATCAGAGTTTTCTTCGCTGACGCCGAGGCGGATTCGAGTAGATTTACTCGCAAGCCCTCAAATCGTTCGTTGATCGTTCGGCCAACGGTTTCAGAAACGATGTACCGGGTCACGAACTCGGGTGTGTAGAACGCACCTTCTCGGCGACGTTTTGTTTTGCCTTTCTTCTTGGAGGCGGGTTCTTCTAACGCTTCTCCGCTCTCAATCCGTAAACGCATCCGTTCGAGATCGCTGATCGATTGCTCGAAGATATGCCCTAGTATGTCGACATCGACCAAAGGCTTCGCATCATCTGGCAAGTCTACCGCGTCTTCGGGAGTGCGGTATTCAAAGGCAGCAAGTTTGGCGAAGTGTTCGCAGACGGCGTCCTCGACAATCAAACCTTCAAGGGCCTCATCGCGAGCGAAAAGGCCACCGTTGTAGCGAGGGATGTTGAGCGGCCCGTTGCCTTCATCGACGGCACGAAACAGCCCGACAAAGTTGGTCCAAACTGGACGTGGGTTGTAGGGATCACGATGATCGAAGGCTCGTCGGATCGACTCGGGAGGCAACAATCCGCGATCTTCGCAGAACGAAATGAAAAGAACTCGATCCAACATCTTTTGTGTGTGGCCGAGTAGCTGGGTCGCATCGACTGTGGGGTTCGCGACACGAAGCCGAGTGAAGGCGTCGTAGCGGATTTCAGCGTACAGGTCGTAGTAGTCGTGCGTCAGACGCTGACCGACTCGTTCGCTTTCTTCGAGTAGCTGATTGAGATGGCACGATCCGTCGCTCGCAACGACGCGTTCTGCGCCAAGCAAGAAAATGAACCGTTCCAGCAGTGGCTGCGACTGAGCCATCCGGGAAACTTGAAACCGCTCGAAAGTGTATTGGTCGTGGTTTTTGTGGTACAGCCGCGTTTCCGTCATGCTGGTCACGAAGATCCAATCGCACGGCAAATTGATCGCGTAGCGGTATGCTTGGTCGACACCGCTCATCGACCGACCAGCGTGGGGACGGTCGAGCGGATCGAACGGCCCTTTTCCCTCGACCGCGACGATGAACTGTTTCGTCTTCTCATTAAAACGACCAAGAACCGCATCCGCGAACTTTCCACCCGCCTGAACGTGCTGCTCACGGCTGAGCGTCCATCCGTCACCAGAGCTAGCGGGAAGCGTGTAACCCAGCACCCCTACGAAAACGTCAGCAAAGAAGTCCGGCAGAAGCTGTGTTTCTTTGAGAGACGAGGCTGCGGCCGAATCAAGCAACTTGGCCCATCTCTGCATTACATCCATTGCAAGAAACTCGGCGGGGAGCGAAAAGGATTTCAAATGCGGACGGAGTGCTTCACCTCGGAAAAGTGGTTTGGACGTGATTGACAAACGAATTGGCCCCAGAGACGGCTGATACTCGGTAAATATCACTGATTTTTACCGAGCGAGACCATGCCTGCTAGCCCGCGTCGAAAGTCTGAGCGAAAACGTCAACTCAAGTTGCGGCGAGTCTCAGGCCAAGGAGTTCATCGTGATTTTCAGCTGGCGAGCCAAACGCTCTTTGGATGGGTAGGGAGTGTGTTCAATTCTCCAACACTCAGGACTACCAAATGGCTCATGCACTTGCGACGACGGATGGAAAGACGGCGATGATGTACGCTGGGGAAACTCCCTGGCATGGACTGGGGACGAAACTGGATGAACCAGCGACATCCCGCGAAGCAATCACGGCGGCTGGTCTCGACTACAACGTGGAATTGAAGCCGATCTACACCGGTGATGGGACGTTGATCCCGCAGCGGAAGGCGGTTGTTCGCGATGATTCTCGTGATGTTCTTGGAGTCGTCGGCAACAGCTATCAGCCTGTCCAAAATCACCAGAGCTTCGGATTCCTGGATTCTATCGTGGCCGATGGGCAGTTGCGGTATCACACCGCTGGGGCACTCGGCAAGGGTGAGAAAATCTGGATGCTGGCGAAACTGCCGGGAGAAATCCGGATCAAGGATTCGGAAGACGTGACGGAACAATTCCTGTTGTTGAGCAATTCTCACGATGGCAGTTCGGCATTGCGAGTTTTCTTCACGCCAATCCGGGTCGTGTGCGCCAACACGCTAGGACTCGCCGAACGTCGTGGACGTGGGCAGGGTGTGTCCGTTGTTCACAAAGGCGATCTTGCGGCAAAAGTCGGGGAAGCTCAGAAAATCCTCGGATTGGCGGCGAAGTTTTACGATAGCGTCGAAGAACGCATCAATCATCTGGCGAACCACTATCCCAGTCGCGAACAACTGACCGTCTACTTTGAACGACTCTACCCTGACAGCCCCGATTCGAAAAACAAGCGGGCCGAAAACGTGCGTTCTGAGTTGTTCCGTCTGTTCGAGGAGGGGCGGGGGCAGGACATTCCGGAAACGAAGCTGACAACGTGGGCTGCGTTCAATGCCGTCACGGAGTTCGTGGACCATCACCGGACGACACGCGGCAAGACGGATCGCGATCGTGCATCGAGTCGGCTGGAGTCTGCTTGGTTCGGTAGTGGTGCTGCGTTGAAGGCACGAGCATGGGATGAAGCGTTGGATTTAGCAGTTTAGCCGCCCCGGCTTTGGCAGCCGAGTTTGGTAAACTGCGACGTTTCAACCTTTGAGGCATCTGATGACGAAAGACAGTGGGACACATGGCCGGTTGATCGCTATCGGCGATGTTCATGGCCATGAAGCGGCACTACGATCCATTTTGAAATTGATCGAGCCAACCTATCAGGACGTAATCGTTACGCTTGGGGATTACGTTAACCGTGGTCCCGACTCAAGCGGCGTGATCGAATGCTTACTGGATCTCCGGGAATTGTGTGAGCTGATTCCCATCTTGGGCAACCACGACGAAATGCTGCTGGACGCTCGAAAAGACCGGTATGCACTGGACCGTTTTTTGGCAAGCGGAGGCGACAAGACCCTGCTGTCTTACGGATCGCCAAGCCTTAACGCCATTCCTAACACTCACTGGGATTTTTTGGAATCGTGCCAAGACCTTTATGTGACGGGAGGCTTCGCGTTCACTCACGCGAATCTTTGCCGATACACGCCATTCCATCAACAGCAATCTGCCATCCTGCGATGGACGGGGATTGATGAAATGGAAGTCTGCAATCATGAGAGCGGAAAGATCGCAATCGTGGGGCATTCCGCAGGGGATCAGATCCGGGACTTTGGGACGTGTGTTTGTATCGACACTGGATGTGGTTTCGGTGGTGTGTTAACGGCGTACAATCCTGCGACTAAGGAACGATGGCACGCCTCAGAGAACGGCGTCCTATTTGATCAGTCGGGATCCCGAGAATAAAATTTTTGCTCTCGCCCGTTGAACTTTTTTATTACGGGACCGGACCATTTTGGCTGCTCCGTCAAATATTCCTTCAGCAGAAGCCCGATGCACTGCCTTGAATGCGTGCCACAGTGCTGCTTGAAATCGTCAGACGAATCAAGCTTCAGTATCTTGTTCCCGAATGTGGAGCTATTGATTTCTTTCAAACCCTTATTGTCGATAATAGATTTAATCACATCGATCATCGCATCCTTAATTGATTTGCTGAGGTGGTCATATGCAGCATAGGGGGATTCAAAACTCATTTTCTTCTTGTCTTGATTGAACGTTGCCGAGCATTGATCGGGGTAAGTAGTTTGTCACTTACTCAAAACGCGAGGTGTTGCTGATGTTGAAAGTAAACGTGGGGATGAGCCGAAAGGTCTCGAAGGATTTTAACAGCACTGGGTTCAGTGTGAACCTGGAGGGTGAGATCGGAGCTCCGATCAACGATCCGGAATTCGTGATCGAGGAGATCAAGAAATTCTACGATCTGGCGGAGGAATCACTTCGCGTTCAGATTGAACGGTACCACGACGAAAATGCAATCGAAGCATGCCCTGTCACGAACGGGCAGCACCAGAACGGCAATCATCAGAACGGTCACCATGAAAATGGGAAGCCAGCCAGCACCCCGAGTTCCAACGGTAACGGGCACGTCAATCGTCTGAACGGGAACGCTGCACACGCGGATGAGCCGTTTCATCCTCCGGCGACCAACAAGCAGATTCAGTTCCTGCTCACGCTCGGAAAACGAGATGGCCTCACCAAGGTCCAGTTGGAGCAGCGAGCGAAAACGATCCTTGGTCGCGACACCGATCTCTACGACATGACGCGTCGTGAGGCAGGCAGCGTGATTGACCAATTCATGCCGGCAAACGGCAAGAAACCTGGTTAGGCGATTCGCTTTCACACCGCCTTGGAGATCAATTCATGACACCCATTGAACGTCCGCACTGGAGCTTCAGTTCGATCAACCAGTATCGCCGCTGCCCGCTCCAGTTCTTCTTTGAAAGAATTGCCAAGATCCCTCGTAGAACGGTCAGCAGCAGTCTCGTTTTTGGTTCAGCGATCCACGATGCTCTGGCTGGTTATCACCAGCGAATCAAGCTCGGCAGAGAGGCCACGGAGCAGAGTCTGAAGTCTGAGTTCATGGGTTCGTGGAAAGTCCGGAACGCGGATCAGCAGGTCGAGTTCAAGGCAAAGGAATCGGCGTCGGATTTGATCGGCAAGGGGCAAGCCTTGATGGAGTTGTACGCGAAAGAGGACCCGCCAACTAACATCATCGCCGTGGAAGAACGAGTCCTCGTTCCGCTCTGTGATAGCAGCGGCAACATTCTGGAGCGACCGCTGGCGGCGACCAGCGATCTGATCTCTGGAACACCAGAGCAAACCAAGGTCACTGAATTCAAAACATCGGCAAAGGCCTATTCCGCCTTCGATGTGGAGAGTTCGCTGCAACCGAGTTGCTACACGCAGTCAGCTTTGTCCACACTCGATCGTTGGGTGTCAGTGGAGTTCGTCGTCTTCACCAAAACTAATACCCCGAAAATCCAAAGACTGAAAACATCGAGGTCCCAGGAGGATTTGGATCGACTTGGCGATGTGGCGAAGAATGTTGAAATGGCGGTCGAAAATCAGATCTTCTATCCCATCGAGAATCCGATGAACTGTGCTGGGTGCCCATACCGTGAAGAATGCCGAGATTGGCGTCCAGCAAACTCGAAGTCTCAACAGGCGAAACGCAACCAAGTGAATCGGGAGATCGTCTGTGCTGGTTGAAATCGGACGAAAGTCAGGTTGTCTTTGCGACTGGGCCGAACAGGGGAAGCTCCATTGTCCGCTCAATGTTCGTGCATCCAGCGAGGACGTAGTCACTGGCGAGCTATTCGGAAAGCTTCAACTCATTGACGCTCGTTGGTGGCTTCCAGATTTGTTGAACCGATCGCTTGGAACCACTGTGTACCGTCAGCAGGTTTTTCGCAACTTGGAAATCAAACTGTGGTCCACGCAGCCACTGTTTCCAGCAGAGCTACTCCCGTGGCGCGAGGGAAGGACCGAGGTCGACGTTGAAATCCGGTGGGAGAACCCGGCCACTACCATTTTCATCGAAATGAAGCTGGGATCGGATGTTTCCAAAACAACAAGTCGAACCAACGGTACCGAGGCCTATCCATCAGACCAACTCATCCGAAATGTTCGCGTAGGACTTCACCAAGCGGGTTGGTTCCGTGATGGGGAATTGTTTGAATCAAGCAAACGACGTTTTGGACTGATCCTGGTTTCACCGAAGTCAGGCCACCCGCTTGTGGACGCGTACCAAGACAGGAGCCGTTTGCTGAATTCCATTCCACGCGGGAGCGAACTGATTGACCTTCCTGACTGTCCCATCATCGGGGCATCGAGTTACCGAGGGATCAGCCAAGTTTTGGACAAGAACCTCCGCTTCATGTCAGCCACCGAGAAGAAAATCGCAAACGGACTCGGGGAATATTTGGACCTAAAGTCGGGCCAAATCATGAAAAAAACCCAGACCGGGAGACGTGAATCCGGTTCACTCAAGTTTGGATAAGTCTTGAGGCGTGACCCACCCATGACGGCTAACCAATGTCCAATTCGAGAAAGTTGAGGACCGGAGCCAAGGATGAATCTACAAATTGAAAGCGGCGAAAATGGCGAAGAAATCTGGACCCAAGAAAAATATCCTCGAACGTCCCGATGGGGATCGACGAGTTCGGCAAAGCCTTCGGATTGCCAGGGTGCTTCACGTCTTGAACCTCATTCAGTCACGAGGGCGGTGGAATGTCAGCGCCATCGCCAAGGAACTGGGATGTTCCAACCGAACGGTTCATCGCGACCTCAACGTGCTGGAGTTTTGCGGCGTTCCGTTCTACTTCAGCGAAGAGGAACAGTGCTATCGAGTTCGATCCGACTTTCGATTCCCGACCCTCGCGCTGACGGACGAAGAGGTTCTGGGGCAAGCGATCGCAACGGCAATCACCCAAGCTCCAGGACTCGACATCGGTCTGGGCGCCACACCAACCACAACACGACTGGCGTCTTCATCGAAAGACGAGACAAAACAGATCATCGCGGACGCCTTGAGTTTGGTGAACGTTTTCGATCTGAAGTTAGCGGACCATAGCCAGCATGGAGAGATTCTGAAAACAATCCAACTTGCACTGTTGGGATCAAATCAGATCACAGGGGTTTATGAATCACCCTACGAAGAATCACCAGTCAAGCTGACCTTGCATCCCTACCGGCTTTGCTTGGTGAAGCAGGCTTGGTACATCATCGGACACATCGAAGGCGAAACAGAAGCCAAGACATTCCGTGCCGCTCGGTTTAAGAGCTTGCGACAGACGGAGGCTGTTGCCCACCGCCCTGAAAAGTTTGATTTGCGAAAACACTTTGGAAATGCTTGGTCGGTGTTCCGGGGCAGTAAAAGCTACGACGTGGGACTTCGCTTCGATGCTTCTGTAGCTCGTATGGTTGTGGAAACCAATTGGCACCACACCCAGTCTGAAAAGAAACATCGCGATGGGAGTGTGACATTGAAGTTCTCTGTCGATGGCCTCGAAGAAATTCAGCGATGGATTCTCGGTTGGACTGGTCATGTACGAGTTCTGAGGCCATTGGAATTGAAAGACGTTGTCATCGAGAAACTCAAGAAAGGAATAGCTGACAATTCAAAATAGTCGAAAACACTCTGACCCGCCTTGGTCGGTTAAATCGGGTAGACAGTTCACCGACACCGAACTTTACCAATGAGAAATGCAATGAAGGAAAACTCCCCATTGAAACCCGACGAGGTCTTTTTCACCTATCGTCTTCTGTTCGAGACGTTGAACTTCAGTGAGCCAATTGAAAAGACAGCAGAACCAAAATTTCGAAAGCTTGGACTCGAAAACGGAGCTATCGAAAACTTTCTACGGGTGATGTGGCTTCGTAAATATCCAATGCTGAAAAAAATTTACGGTCACGAACATGAGCCACCGACCGTTGGTTTCTGTCCGTGGGAAACCCAGGGTTCATTTCGTCAACGCGTTGCTGAGCTTCAAGGTTGGCTCCGAGATCATGGAGGCAGCCCTTGTAGTATCGAACCCTTCATTCATGAGAGGCGATGACAAGAACTTCTAGAAATCGTTGCATTAAAAAGAGCCGCTCACCTTGAGGGCTCATAAAAAAACAACCAGCTGGTGCTCTATCACATCCTGTCATAACATCCAAATTTCAACCCTCGCTACCAAAGTGAAAAACCAATGAACGGTCATCCTCCTCGTCGGCCTGATGCTGTCACGTATGGCATTTTAGCATATGCGATTCTTTTCCTGTGGCCCATTCCTTTCGTCATTGCGTCAGTGATCGTCGCTCCTTTCGTTTTGATTTTTGATATCGAACGATTGTCAGCTCTCCACTGGTGGATGGTTGGCATAGTGGGAGTTTTCCTGATCGCTGGCTATCTGGGATACAAATCAAAGTGAGGAAGCCAAAAAGTAACGAGGCGATGGGTGCCCTGCATGGATCAATACCCCGCTAGACCGATCCCACAGCGGCGTAACCAGTCTGTGAAAAACTTGCTCGATTCCTGAACCCCTCTGACCCAACCGTGAC
>DNWZ01000851.1 GCA_003506095.1 Planctomycetaceae bacterium
CCGGTAAAGAAACTGACAAGGCTGTAATAATCGTCCATCGTCCAGCGGTCGAAGGGATGATTATGACATTCGGCGCATTGAATCTGGACACCGACAAAGACTTGAGAAAAATCTGCTGCGAAAGCTTTGGGATCAAACCTTGGGCCATGCACCAGCATGGTATAAAGATTCGCCGGACCGTTAATCAAGTTGCTGCCCGACGCCGACACCATATCCGAAACGAACTCGTTCAGCGGTCGGTCGCTGCGCATTTGTTTGCGAATCCATTCATAGTAAGCGTCCGCCGCCTTGATATGTGTACCGACCGGCGCGTAATTGCCACCCATGACACGCAACTGTTCTGCCCAGATGGTGGTCCACAAATCAGCAAACGCATCGTCATACAGCAATTTGTCGATCTGGCGCGACCGTTTGTCCGCCCGATCATCTTCCATAAACTGGCGATATTCATCAGTTGTCGGTACACGGCCTGCAAGATCGATCGTCACCCGTCGCAGGAATGTTTCGTCATCGCATAAATCCGACGGAGCGATCCTCAACTTCTTCAAGCGATCAAACACGATCTCGTCGATGTAATTATTCGCGGTCGGGTCGGGCCACGAAAATCCTTCCGCCGGCGGCAACACGATCACTTCAGCCCCCACGGTGAATCGGCTGAACCTTGCAAAGACATGCGAATCACCATAGCCGGTCGACTTTACACGACCATCCGCATCGATATCAACAACGCTCGAGTTGTTGCTGTGGAATCGGGTCAACTGCGTGACATCGCGACGTGAACCGTCATCGGCAATCGCGGTCACTTGCAAAGCATCTTGTTCGCCGATCGATTCAAACAAAAACCGATCGACCGACAATTCCAGACCGATCGTTTCTGCGACATCGCCGGCGTCGTCCTTCGCACCCGCGGCGATCCAAGCTCGCAGGGTTTGATAGTATGGACTTTCAGAGTCAAACAGTTTACCGCCGGTATGAGGAACCTTGCCGATCGACTTCGCCAACAACAAGCTTTCATCAGGCGCGGCGACGTTGACTCGGCGACCGATCATTTCTTCCGTGATGCGGAAGTAATCGCCCTGTGGATCGTAGCCGAACAGCGACAAATGAAACCCGTCTTTCCCGCGCGCCGCACCGTGACACGTTCCCGAATTGCATCCGGCGCGAAACAGAACTGGCATCACATCGCGACGGAAACTGATCGGTTCATTCCCAGTCGCAATCGACGCGTCCGTTACACAAGTGATCGTCAAGGCAACCAGCACGATCATCGACTTGATTGATTTCATATTATCGCCGTGGTTATTCTGCTGGAGGATCGATTCGCAAGGTGCCGCGACCGCTGCGCTGGACAATGTGGCCACTGCCCACGGGGACGTGAATCTCACAAGTCAAACCGTTGACCGGCCCCAACAACGCTTCGTCGGTTGCGGAAAGTTTAAAGGTCACACTTTCGGAATCTTTCGTGATTTTTGGCATCGGCTCGACGACCGTTACCCCTTTGGGCAAGCCCAACAAAGCGACAGTCGCTTCGCCATCAAACGGGGTGATTTGTCGGATGGTCCAAGCGAGCGTTTTCTGCTGGCGGCGCCGAATGCTGTCCGGTGACGACGCTAGTTCAACATAAGGTTGGGCGACGGATAAGTCGCGTATCGACGAAGAGACACGGATATGCCCGGCCCCTAAGTAGGAATCGATGTCTTCGCGCACCGTGCTGCCAATCACATACAACGGAACGGTTTCCAGTGCCGCATTTGTATCGGCACCGATTAACAGGTTCGTTGTGTCTTGATCGCCAGCGACAATCGTCGGTGGTGGCGTCGACAACGAACGCGGCAGCCCTCCACAACGAATCTCGATGTCGCCGGTGAATCCTTTTTGTCGATTAATCTTTACAGGAATCGAGATCTCGCCGCCGCGAACCAAAGCGATCTGTGGTTGATCAATCTCGATCGTAAACGGAGATTCTTGCGTGACGCCGACGACATACTGATCCGTACGAACTGTTCGCCACGCGTTGCCGCCTGAGTGATTGATAAACGGCACATTCAACTGATTGCGTGTTTCGACCTGTTGCGATGAATCGGCGGGAACCGCGCGAAGCGTGATTGTTGCCGCAGTTTGTTGGGCCGTTTGGTCAGCGACAAATTGAATCGGCCAGCGGTTTGCACCTTTAGGAACTCGTGGTGAGACCATCGTAACGCCTTGTGGCAACCCGTCGGCGACAAGATCGAAATCACAGGCCAGCGGTTTCCACTGGCCAGTTGGAAGACTGAGGTCAACCGTCCAGCGATTGTTCTTCGGAATCGCCAAACCGGTCACTCGCATCGACTCGGTCCAGTCAAACGTGGCACTCGCCAATACGGTATGAACAACTGTCTGTGGCGATTGCAATTCAACACGATAGACTGCGGTCGGTCCGCCAGCGCCGCCGTTATCAACGATTTCTATTAGGTACTCGCCGTCTTGTTTAGGTGTCCAAATCACAGACGGATCGATCGCTTCTTGCAGTCCACCGCCACCACGAAAACTGGTGCCAAAAATATCATGATCGGTCAGCGGCGAATCATCAATCTCGAGCTCAGGCAATGAATCCGGCTCGCTCGTCGCCGGGCGAATCCGGATCGCCGCATCGATCGGCGAACCGAGCGTCGCGGCAAAAACGCGAATGTGAATCGGTTGGTCGCGAGTCACGCTCAATCGATAAACGTCACGGTCCGAAACGCTATCAATGATCCCATTGATCGCGATCGGGAGTTCCGGAACCAAGGTTTCCGATGAATCGGTCGATTCCAAGAGGTTTGCAAACGGGCTCGACCGCATCTTCAGCGGTCCAGGCGTCGAAATCCCCTGATCATCGCGATCGAAGTATAAGAATGTGCCTTTATCATAAGGAACATCAATCTCATGATTGACATCGCCCTTCGCATCGCCCAACAACGTTACCGCCAACGGTTTTCCCGACGGACCTCCCGGCGGAAAGACGGCCAGCGGTCGACGATGGGATCCGACATGCAAACAATAAAGCGTCTCATTGGGCACATAGATCGACCTGCGGACTTCAACGAAATACTCGCCATCGCGCGGCAGGACTACCGATACGACGGGGTCTTGAAGGTACAGCGAGTTGTCGTCGTTGGCGGCCAGCGAGTTTCCTTTTTCGTCAAACACGCGCAGCGACAAATCGAACTCGGAATCGCCGTAATGACGATCGGCGATGCGCGCCGATTCGACTTCCGCCGCAAGCCGCTGGCCCGCCTTACCGGTTACTCGATAAAGATCGATATCGCCACGTCCACCGCTGCCCAATCGACCGGCCACGGTCGTATTGATCTCGATCGGCATGGCGGTATCGAGCGAGTCATTCGTCGACGCGTTGCTTGGTTCGATTTCGTCGACGACTGGAAACGGCGATACGTGAAAGGTGGCGATGCATGTCAAATCGGTTCCTGTCAAAAGCCGAAACGGATGTTCGCCAAGCGGACAATCCGGTGCGATCTCAAACTTGCATCGCACTTCTTCCATGATCGTACCGCCATGCGCGAATCCTTGGCGCTGGACTGGCGCGGCGGGTTGAATTTCGATCACGCGAATACCGGGATGATAGAAGACAATTTCCTTCGGATCTTGTATCGCGATCCCTTGGACACTGACTTCGACAACCGTGCCGACTTGGCCGATGCGCGGCCGAACCGCTTCGATATTCTTCGTCATTGCGCCGCCGGCCACGGTTGCCGGCAGCGACATGACAATCGCAACAACGGCAACGTAGCGAGCGATGGAAATGGTTGGAACGACGTTCATAAGATTATGCAATTAACCCGGGAACCAATTTTCCGTTATTGATGATTTCGATCGGTCGCGTTCCGAACGCGAGCAGTTCTTTATCCGCATCGATCCCCAATTGATGGTAAATCGTATACAGCAGATCCTCCAGCGGAACCGCATCGCGGCTCGGTTCTGCCCCGGTCGCATCGCTCGCACCGTAAACCTGTCCACGCGTGAATCCGCCGCCCGCGATCAAGTTGCTGTAACAGCGAGCGTGATGATCTCGCCCGCCATCCTTATTGACTTTTGGCGTGCGGCCGAACTCCGTCGTTAACCAAAAGATCGTGCTGTCCAGCAATCCGCGTTGGTCCAAGTCAGTCACCAAACCGGCAATCGCATGATCGAGCGCTGGCATTTGATCGAGCGTGTTGGATCGAACATCGACATGGCAATCCCACGAACCATAGGTAACCGTTACGAAACGCACACCCGCTTCGACCAAACGACGGGCCACGATCAAACGTTCGGCCAGCCCCTTGGGATGGAATCGATTGTCCGGGCCACGCAATCCGACAACCTGTTGGCCATAAAGATCCATAGTCGCGGCGGATTCGCCCTCGAGTTTGAACGCGGCTTGGGCGCGATCGGATGTCAACAACGTCTGGGCCTGATTATAAAAATCATCCATCGTTTCCAGTGTGTTCGGATCGATCCCTTGAGCTCGTAAGTTTTGCTCTGCGATCTGGCGCGCCGCGAGTCGGCGATTGAATCGATCAGCGTTGACGCCTGCGGGGAACGAAAAATCACGCACCTGATAGCCCGCATTGCCGGGGTCGGAGCCGATTTCAAATGGACCGTATGCACTGCTTAGGAATCCTGTTCCGCCCGCAAACGCATTCTTATTCGGAACCGCGATGTAAGGCGGCAACTCGCCTCGTTTGCCAAGTTCGTGCGCGACGACGGAACCCATTTGCGGATAATCGATCACCGCAGTTTGTGGATAACCGGTGAACAGATGATAGGTCGCCAGACCGTGATCGGGGACGCGGCCAACCAGGCTGCGCAGGATCGTCACCTTGTCGAGCACCTTTGCCGTTTCGGGAAAATTATCGCTAAGAATTTCACCCGTCTTGGTTTTGGTGACACCGAA
>DNWZ01000129.1:0-466 GCA_003506095.1 Planctomycetaceae bacterium
GGTTTTGGATCCCTTTGCGCTGGCCTGGCGCCAAGACGTTGAGCGGGTCGCGTTTTTCATCCAAGAGCAGCCGCTGCAGGCCGTAGGGAGGCGAACCACCGGCCCAGTAACCCTGCTCGGCGATTTTCACGCAGCCCCGCCACACCTTGTCGCTCAACTCGCGACTGTACTGCGCCGCGCGAAACCGCTCGAACTGGACGTAGACTGGGTAGAGCGGGTCGTTCTCCCGCGGCTTGCCGATGGTCGTGTAGATAACCTGCTTCTTGTGCTTCTTGCAGATCGCCGAGAACTGGGCCGACAGGTCGATGTCCTGGAAGCGGCCCCAGCGGCTGACATCCAGGCAGAGGACATACTCGAAGTCGGTCCGCTGCTTGATCCACTGTTCCATCATCTCGGTGAACGCCGGTCGGCCCTCGGAGTCGAGGCCGGATTTCCCGGCGTCGCAGAACTCGCGGATGATTTCGAC
>DNWZ01000129.1:475-9405 GCA_003506095.1 Planctomycetaceae bacterium
CCCCATGTCGGAGACTCCTTCGTAAAAGACGCGTTCCTCGCCAGCCCCAGCGGCCGGGTTTTCAACGGAACACGACAGTTACGAGAAGCCCCCAACAGGGCTCAAGCGGCTAAACCACACTTTTGGCGAGGAATTGTGCGACTTTGTCACATGATGAGATAAGATCGCATGTTCTCAACGAATTTTGTTCGAAAATTGAAAAAGCCGACAGCCTTCTGACCAAACGTGTCAAAACCATCGACGAAGATCCGCAAGTTAACGACGGATGGCCCCTGGCTTTCAGCGTCCTAATTAGGGTGATTGGATGCTAAGTCAACGGAGATTAAGGAGATTTAAAACTGGGAAACTTTTTTCACGTAACAGGTGGATTGACGAATGGCTGTATCGTTCTCGAAGAATCTGGTTGGCAAGACAATCGTCAAATTTGATTGTCCTAAATGTAAGGTGCGAATGCGTGCCCCTCTCACGGATGCAGGGCGAGACGATAATTGTCCCGAGTGCGGATTGTTGCTCAAAATACCTGGCGAGGAGCAGCTTAGCGCAGAGCAAGAATCTCAAAGAAAAGCTGAAGAGGTGCGGAAAGCGGCGATCGCCGAAAGGGAATTACAGCGCGAACGCAAATCAGTAGAAACAAAGCCTGATCCGACGCCTCCGCTAGCTCTAATCGAGTCAGAACGTTTAGGCGACTCTCTGGATCCGACCGAATGGCTAGAAGGGGCTGCCAATCTCTCGGAGGAAGACTTCAAAGAATCGCTCCCACCTGCTTATCCGCAAAGACCACAGCCCACCAATCAACCAGCTGGGTCGATAAATCCGCGGAACCCGAGGAAATCTAAGCAGTGGTGGCACGACACGATCAGAATCGAGCCAATCCACACAGCACGCTATCCAGCATTGATTGCGTATCGAAATATTTTGGTGATGTGCTGGTGGCTCATGTCTGCGTTGGTTTTCATCTCAGCAGTTACCGTTCCGATCGGTCTGATATACACCGCCGTACAAAAAAGCCGTTTTTTGAATGAACCGATAGATGAGCAGCTTGCAAAGCTCCAGAGTCCGATCATTCAAACTGCACTTGACAGCGCAATTAAAAATCAAGGGATGCCATTGGGAGTAGCCCGGCAGATCGTTTTATTTACCAGACTGGAGTTCCCAGAATTCCCGAACCCGCTGCAATTAATTGATCTTTCAGAGCCGACCACGCCCGCAGACACATCCAATTTTGCAAGCAAATGGCAAGAATGGAGCCAAACAGAAGTTGCAGAAGCCAACGCTCGACGAATCTCCTCTTCAACCTTCGTTCCCTCGGCCAGTGTTTCGAGTTTGCTGTTTTTACTTGGGATGGCATTTTTCTATGTTTTCATATCGATAATGATGCTGATCGGACCAGAGTGCATCAAGCTCGCAATAGATATTGAGCAGGCTGTTCGCGAGCGGTAGGGCTACTCGACTTGAAGCGGTAAAAATTCAAATCCACTGCTTTACCGTCTTACCCTCAGCAGCCGCCGATTCCGCTCGAACCACTCCTTAGACGCCTTGGCGTGCCAGATGTGAAACAGCGGCCCTGATATCCTTCGCCGCGCGGAGGCCTGGCTCAATCAGCGGCGTTGCCATTCACCCTGGAATAATCTGCCGCCGGTGCGTGAGTGCGACGACCGGCCGCCCGTTGATTTGAAGAAGGCGAGGATCGTCTGCGACAACGAACTCGGCCAGCTATTCGCCGCAGCATGGCCAGCGGCATCTTCATTGAGCACCGCTCCAACGACAAACAGTTCTGAATTTCGCTTGCTTTTGAATCGGAGCCTTATCTTCCACTGGAGTGGGGGAGACGCAGCCCGACCAGAGGACTGCTGCTAGACGACTCGCCGCTTCTACCCATTTTCCACTACAGCCCAGACTCGGCAATAAATGGAGATGGACTTACGGATTCTCCCAATATCCTTTCGTTCACGACTAGAATTAATTCCTTCCGCACCCGAGTAAATGCGACATAAAATAGCCGTCGTTCCGCCTCCAGCTCTTCTTCTGTTTGTGCAAGTTTGCTAGGCCAAATACCTTGATTGCAATCAAGTATGACAACTGCGTCAAATTCTTTTCCCTTCGCTCGCAATGCTGTCATAAGATGCAATGGCCGATTCCGGCCATCCGATCCATCTGACTCGTCGTCGTCTGCAGTAGGAATCTTGGCGAGCGTGGAAATCGCTTTTTCAATATCTTCATAAAATCGTACGAAATCCTCACCATACCGCGCAGCGTAATCTGCAAGGTAAAGAAAGGGCGGGTCGGCATAGAAGATGTCGTCAAGCGACTTCCCGTAGTCTTTTTGTAGCCCTGAAAAGTGTGTGCTAATTGACTGCAAGGCTTCTGAAACGGTCTTGGAAATCAAGAGGTCGCGAATAGCGAAGAAGAAAACCTGCGCCATAGCACCACCGTTTGAAGCCCCCTTCAAGGGGCCGTCATATGAGTAAAGATACTCTAGTGCCTGCAGGACTGTTTTAGGGCGTTTAGACAACAGGTATGTCTTTAAATGTTGTCGATCCGTTTTGCTAAGCGGATAGCGTTTGACTTTGTCACAGATACGGAGCATCGCTTCGACAGGATCCGGCCCGAAAGGGAACGGCTGGTTGGACTGGGCTTTCAAAAGCAGAATTGCTTTAAGCTCTTCAAACGCACTGCTCATCAACACCTGCAAATCTTCTGCTGCGTAGAATGGTATTTCCTCGCCTGCAAAAACGATCTGATAAGGTATGATTTGGCTCCTCTTTCGACTTATCAGGGCGACGTTTTTAATGCTCGGGTCGCCTAGCAACTCTTTCACGCGTTCCGCGACATACGTAATCGATTGCTCGATTGACGGCGATGTGAAAATGCTAATCAAAGCTGATTTTTTCGATGACGCACGAACGTCTTTTGAGACCCGCCGTTTATTATGTGCAATCAATTTTCGTGAGTGCTCGACGATATTTGCGGGCGAACGATAGTTGACTTGCAAAATATGCGTTTTAAATCCGCTTGCAATATGGTCATTCGGATTCAAAATAAACTCCGGCGTTGCACCTCGCCATTCGTAAATGGCCTGGTCGTCATCACCTACTATGCAAAGGCCGCATTTGTTGTACGCAGCAACCGCCTTTAGGAGATTTAAGTCGAGCGGATTGATGTCCTGGAATTCGTCTACCATTACGTGGTGAAAGCGGTGGATTCCAGTTGTGAACTTGCCGTCTTTAAGGTTGGATTCAATGTCCATTAATGCCCAATACTTTTGATCCTCAAGAGTGAAGGTTGCAGATTGGTAGAGATGAACACATGCTTTTGACCAGAAGCTCATGTAATGCTCGAACACTTCCCCAAGAGTTTCTTCGAGCGTTTTCAGCATAGGCGATATTACCTCTAGATCAATCAAAACCCGAATCAGCCCGTACAGCTTCGCACCCATGCCATTGTTAATCAGCCAATAAGCATGTGCCGAAAAGTCTTCAGGTGTATTATGCTCGTCGTGCCGAAAACCAAGGCTTTTGAGGGTATCTGAAAGATCCATTAATTCGCGAGCTGCTCGCGTTTTCCTTCGACTGTCAGTCAGTGCGTCCTTAAGCCACGGATAATGCATCCAAATTGGTTGCAGGCTGTTGGTCATCGCCCAGTAGCGTTTGTCCCGGCTGACCAGAAGTTGCATGTTGTAAGCGCGTGCCTTGATGCGTCGCTGTCCCCATGCATTGAGTGTTGTGATTTCGGTATTCGGAGCAACATTCGCAAAATCGCTATTGTCTCGAAGTCGTTCGCGTAGTTCGTCGCGAGCAGCCCTTGTGAAAGTGAAGATTAAAAACCGCGATGTTTCCCGATTTGCCTGTTCCGCCAAGGTTGCACATCGCCACAGCAGCGATGTCGTTTTCCCGCTGCCAGCGGGCGCTAGCAACCGAAGATATGCATTTTGGTCGTTGCAAAACAAACGTTGTGAATCATCCAGCGGTTGCTTGGGCTTTGCGGACATCGTGTGCTGGTCCATCCTGCTATTCTCGGTTCAGTGGATCGAATGATTTTATTTTTAAACAGACATCTCGGTAAAGAGCGATGTCTCATCGCTCGTCACTTCCGCGCAAACGTAAGGCTTTGGTGAGCGTTGCCGAAGTCGCTGTGACCGCGGCATTGTATCCTCCCCCTAAGCTCATTGCCAATTTAAACGGACTGCGTTAGCGGAAGCACGGCAGGGTTTGTGGCTTCCCCCTACAGCGACAGTTCCTACAGTTGGTATAATGGTAAGTCGACAGTTATCTGTGCGATCCCTCTTTCAGGGTTGCGCCGCCTTTATGGAGACAACTGACAGACTCAATGCAACCCCTACAATCTGTTCGTTGTCCTAAGAAATGTTAGTAGCGCGCTTAAGCATACTTGGATCGACTCAAAATTTGTTTATGCACGAAGCTGGCTTGAAATGCGGTATTCCTGGCTAAGATCGATCCCAAGTTCCGTCTCGGGAGCAAATTGCTGAAACGCCGCATACATGACGGAAACCAGATGCAGGCCAGTAAAATCGCCTGACCATGACTTGATCTGGTACGTCTTATCAGGATCGTTGATGTTGAGTCCTTGGCTGCCAAGAATGGCGATCTCGAACGCGAGATTCCGAATTGCCGATGAATCCATCGTCTTGAACCGCTCTATGGCTTCCCGCATATACTGAACGACATCGGTCCGAATTGCTCCTGCTGCTCGCAGCGACTTTGCCGACCTCTCGCTTAGCCGAGATTTCGCTAAGTCGACAACGTGCTCGGGGCCACCCGTCTTGATCGCGGCTCGATAGTGGAGCACCGACTCGTCGCCCCTGCCAAGTTCCTCAAGGCAGTCGCCGTACGCGACCATCATCGCGATATCACTCGGCGCAGCGCCAATTGACTCGCGAATCACCGGGAGCGCCGCGTCAAATCGATGCTGCTTCATCAGGGCTGCGGCAAGATTCCTCAGCGCCCAGCGATCGTGCGGATCGTGTTTGAGCGCCTCGCCGAGCCATTCCTCGGCAATCAGCAAGTTACCACGGGATAGTTCCGCAACGCCCAGTGCCACGAGTCCATGGACGTGGCCTGGTGCCAGGGCAACCAGCTTCTCCAGGATCAGCGACGCTTGGTCGAACTGGCCGATTTTGTTGTACGCAAGCCCCAGCCGGTACAGGACGTCGCGATCCAGGGGATCGTTGTGGTAAAGCGTCCTCAGAATCGGCAAGGCTTCCTGAATCTTGTCGTCGTTCAGCAGGTCGAGCGATATCCCCTTCGGGTCTTTCCAGTGAGGTTCCTTCGTCCAAACCACCTCGATCTCTTGACTCAGGTCATCGATCACGACACGAGCACGCCCACCGAACCCCTGGAATTGCTGAACGAAGAAGCCTGTGACTTTCGACTTAAAGTCATCGGAACCGACGCCTGGCCGCGGTTGGTCAAGGAGCGAGAGGTCGAAGTCGTCGAATGACAGCTTGAAGGAGAAACCCTGGGTCATTCTTTCGCCTTCGTCTTGAACCATCGATCGAGTCCAAGATGCTTCGCCCAGACGTCGATCAATTTACGATCATGGTTCGCGTCTGGTGGGATTCTCTCGTGGAAAGCGAGTAGCTCGGAAGCCACCGTGCCGTAGCCGGCGGCAACGTAGGGGGTGAAGATGATCGGTGTGTCCCAAAGCCCTGAAAAGAACTTGGCGTACGCAGCGTTCATCGACGCGTTCGGCTTGATGATTTCGTCGGGGGCGAGGATCTTTGCCCGTGGGCTCAGAGCGTGGACATTTTCCTGCAGCTGCCGATCGATGCTTTTCCGCTGCAAGTCTCGGAGATCCGGATGGGCGTCGTGGATCTGCTGGTCGACCCGCATCGTGATCGGCATTGAGCGGAGTTGCAGACCGAGTCCGTTACCAAACTGCTTGGCCAGCTGCGGGATCGCATCCGCCGGAATGTCGCTCTTTCCTTTGTGATGCTGCTGCATCAGGGCCAGGACCTCATCCATCATGTGCTCGTCGGATGACAGCTGAAACTGGCTGGCGGGCTCGGCGAGGATCGAGCGAAGGGCGAACTCGCATTGGAAGGCGACCAAGTACGGGCGGACAGCTTCCTGCTCAGGCTTGTATCGCAGGACATGAGCGGGCTGGTCTTGGGCAGCGATTTTGATCGTGGCGTGCCCGGCGAAGTTCGTCTCGCTCAGCACCACCACCTTCTTGCCGCTGGCAGATTCCACTCGGTCGAGGAATCGCTGCTCCAGTTCACGTAGATCCAACGAATAATCCCCCCGAACGGCCATTGTCTTGTTGATCTCGCAGTTTATCGGCCCATTAAATTGACCGATAGGCAGCGCTGCCGTCGCCAACTGGTCTCGTAATTGTGGCAGCGGGCGGTACAGATCAGATTGCTACGTGCGCACGATCGCGGGAACCGCCGTTGAACCGCATGCCTCTGCTTTGTTCAGTTCGTCTCGGCCGCTCGCCGCTTCAGCTCCAAATCCGCCAGCGACAGGGTCTGGGAGTTGATGAGCGCCGTCGTCGCGGCGTACAGCAGTCGCGACGCGGCCTCCGGGTCGGAGTTCACCACGTCCGCGAATGCCAGCAGCATTTCGTCGGCGCCGGTCAGGTGCTGAAGCTGGGCCGCCATCGCGGTGTCGGTGACCACCAGACCGCCCAACTCGATTTGCATTGCCTGGCAATGACGCAGCGTCTCTCGCAATTCCTCGGTGGTGGCGTCGCGTGCGGAGCGGCTCATGGTCATCGGCGTGATTAGAGGGCGGTTAGTTCGCTTCTCTGGCTCGCCGCTGCAACTCATCTTGGATGCTGACCAGGTTGATCGAGTTCACCAAGACCCCCACTGCGGCGACGATAAGTCGCTTCGCGACGGCTGGATTCGATTGACGAATCGAGTCGAGCCCAGAATCAGTATCTTCCGCCTGCATCAACTGGCGAATGGCGGCGACAATCTCGGGCTTGTCGGCCAGCGACCGGCAAATTTCACCGATAACTTCGGCGCAGCCGGCTTCGAGCCGACGAAGATCGTTCGTTGGTAGTTGACCGACGGGCCGGTCGTTAATCGGGCGATTGTCCTCGTGCATCCGTGAAGCTCGGGGCGGTGGCATTGCTGTGGCGATCGATTAATGGCGTGATTGTACCTGCCCCGGATCGGCTGAAGGTCACGCCTTCAATCGCGAAAACTTTCGGTCGGGTGTTCGCTGCGTGACCTTCCGTGTCAACGCTGGTCGTGATCATCGGGTGAACAAAACGACCTGGGATTACTCGGTACACTGAACAGCCGATAGCCCGCCCAGGACGAACCCAATCGGAAGGCCCGTTCGACATGCGATATCTTGCCGCTATCACGACACTCTTACTTGCCGGCTTACTGACAGCCGCTCAGCCGAAGGTGGTGTCTGAGTTCACCGGTCGCGTGGTCGGGGTCACAGACGGCGATACCGTCAAAGTGCTGGTCGGTACCCAGTCGGTCACCGTCAGGCTCGAGGGGATTGATGCCCCTGAGACCGGCCAGGCGTTCGGCACCCGTTCCAAGCAGGCGTTATCGGCACTCGTATTCGGTAAAACGGCGACAGTCCAGAAGACGGGCGAGGACCGCTTTGGCCGGACACTCGGCGCGATTATCGCTGACGGCGTCAATGCGAACGCCAAGATGGTCGAGGGCGGCTGGGCGTGGCACTACAAGAAATACAGCACCGATGCCGGCTTGGCCGCCCTGGAGCGTCAAGCCAAAGATGCCAAGCGAGGGCTCTGGGCAGATCCCAATCCGATCGCGCCGTGGGACTACCGGGCCAGCCGGAGGGCGCCAAAGGTCGAACCGGCCAGCGGTACGGGTGAATATTGGCTTAACACAAGTTCGGGGGTTCGGCACAATTCGACCTGCGAGAACTTCAAGAAAACCAAGCGAGGCCGGTTGTCTTCGAAGACGGAGGGGAGGCCGTGCGGAATCTGTGGCGGCTAGCCGAACGATTTCTTGTTGGTCTCTTTTGGTGAGCTAAGGTTTCCAGGGAGCGAGAGTGAATGAGCCCAGATCGTCCCCAAAATCGACAAGCATCTTGTTCGGGGCCCGCCGGCAAGGTTAGCCCCGAAGGCGTCCAGCTGGCCCTGTCGCAATCCCCACATGATCCCCCGGTGAAGAAGACGTATCTTTCGCTGGCAGAGGCGCATGCTTTGGTTCAAAGGGCGAAAGCCGGGGAAGCAAAGGCACGGCGTCAGCTGTGGATTTACTATGCGGGCATGCTGCGACTTACGGCTGCGAAAATGAAAGTTCCCGACGCAGACCTTGATGGCGCGATTGAGGAAGGCTTGCTCGGCCTGGAGATTGCCATTGCCAAGTACCCGCCCGGCGACCCCGAGCACTTCACTGAATATGCCAGGCGGTGGGTCGAGAGAAGTGTCCGCCGCTACGCCCAATCGCTCCGTCACCCGCCAGTCGACGAGTAACGCGCTGCGGCAATGGTCAGTAACATTCAGTTCCACGGAAATTGCCGCCACGTTGCTGAAGTCAGGCCGAGAAGCACGCATAAATGGACCGTCCTGTAGAACAGCTGTCGGACGCCGAACTGGGGAAGCTGCTGTACCATTCGGCGGCGGTGCTCGCTCAGGCGACGAACCTGCAGAGAAACGACCCGTCACTGAAAGAGGCCGCGATGAAAATCGATGCCGGAGGAGATCTGCTCGCAGCGTTCGACGAACTTGAGCGGGCAGATCCGGGCTTGGCGGAGAGCGTGCTGATCACTGCGCTCTCGACGCTAGCGCACGGCAAAACGATGCACTTCGCCAATAAAGAAATGAAACGTCGCATGCACGAAAACAACTGAAGCTGGAGCTGGAGCGTGGAGCCCGAGATCGAGTCACTCAGCGACGCAGAGCTACGGCGACTCTCGAAGGAGAGCATCGCGGCCTTTGAGCATGCCTGCGAGTCGCTCAAGGCTGACCCGCAG
>DNWZ01000743.1 GCA_003506095.1 Planctomycetaceae bacterium
CGCAAAATCGGCAGAACATCTTTCTGGAATTGGGCCGCATCGCCATGCGAGTGAGTCGCCGCATCAGCCTTCGCGGTTTCCATCTTTGCGGCTAAGAAAGCATCGATCGGATTGCGGCTTTCAATCGCTGGCGACGAGGGAATCGTTGGTGGCGGGTTGGCAGCAACCCAGCCACGAGCCGCCTCGTGACGCCCGGCCCAGTAATCGTCGTGAGCCGTGGCGGCGCGACGACGAATCTGTGTATCCAGCGAATCGAGCTGGCTTTCAATGCGACCGCGCGCATACCCAATCGCTTCGTCGGTAACTGGAATCGATGGTGAAGCGGCCGCGTGATCGCGAACCAGTTTGAACGAATCATCACCGCTGGTGCAAATCGCCAATAATGTTTCGCCTGGCTCGACGCGAATCTTTGAACTGCCGACGATCGATTCGAAGATGATTGGATAGACACCTGCGGATGGTACTGTGAATGAGACAACCGTTTCTTGATCGCCAAAACCTACCAGGCGATGACCGGGCAACGGTGCATCAGGCAGCGGCAGGACGGGTTGGTGCGCATCGCCGCCACCTTTGCGAATTCCGATCCTCGCGACCACTTCGTCGCCAAGCCAAACGCGACTGACGCCACGCGAACGAACCAGCATTTGATGTTCGCCAGCGGGCAACTCGACCTGTGCCGTAGCTTGCAACAGCGCCGGGCCTTTCCATGATGCACGAACACCAAAATCATCATAACGTTTTGGCAAACGCGGGAACAACATTTCGTCCGCATCGTAGCCAACGATCGGCGGATTCTTAGCAGGGTCCAGAGGCATCCAGCGATCATGCGGCCCGATGTTTTCAAAGATGCGAACGCTGACCGCACCTGGACTATTGGTCAACAGCGGTCGAACCTCCGGAAACTCCGTCACGTTTCGCTGCGGCCCTTCGCGATGGTACAGCGACTGCATTTGGTCATCCGACAAGCGTTCGCGATAAATTGCGATGTCATCGACAAGACCGACGAAGCTGTTGCCGGCGCTGCCACCCATCGAACTGCCGATCCAGATCGCATCATCATCCACAACGGGTGCTTTGTCGGTCGATCCGCCCATGTCCCATTTGCCGTCGGCTTTCTTCTCGTTCAACCAAGCGGCGATCGATTTCGGATCGCCAAAGCGATAGCTGATCGCGATCCGGTGCCACCCGGTTCCAGGAACGAACCCGACGTTGCTGGTCCACCTGTGCCAATGCGAGTCTTTTTTGGGCTGGTCAGCGACAGGTTCGGATGCAAACAAAAAACTGACTCGTGCTTGGCCATCGACTCCACGAAGCCGCAGGGCCCAGTTTTGATTGTCGCCAGCGAACTTTCCGCTCTGTGTGCGGCCTTTTCCGATCACATAAAGATTGGCATCCTGGTCGATCGACTGGTCCATGTTGACCCAGGCCTGGATCGTGATCGCATCGTCGTGGGCGAAATCGAAATCGCTGGTCGGGCCTGGGTCGGCCAGGACGAACCGTGCCCCTTTGCCATCGAGTTTTACGGCCGTATTGCCCGAATCGAAATCGGGAAACTCCGGTGGCCGCGGCCCTGGTTGGTCGCGATGAACGCCACCATGCGGCGTCAATTTGGCGGTTTCTTCGGTGCTGAATCGCCAGTGGGCGACCGGTTTGATAACGTCATCGGCGACCGCGGGCGTGTTGCTGCAGAGCGTCAGTCTAAGGCAAGCAACCAGCACGATACACGAGAAAATCGGGCGACGGTGGTTCGCAGGTGAAACAGCGAATGTCGGCATGGTGGGTTCTCCGGCGGGCTTAGGGAGCTTCATTCTAACCGACTCTGGCCGCTAGCGGAACCTTTTCTCGCCACTGCAATTTGATCAGCCAGAACGCAGATGAGGCCTCGCTGGCACCAGGATTCCACGACTCAGATAGCCACGAGTGACGCATTTGGCGCCACCCATGAGCAACGCATTTGGTGACACCCAAGAATGGCACTGTAATTTTGACGTAAGTGGTTCTATTCAAATCGGTTATCTCCCTTCGCGAGACGTTTTCGCAGCTTCGTTCGGGGCTGGACCATGAGTTGATATTGGTCACGTCGACGCTTGACCACGGGTGGCTCAAACCGCCCTGGTCGGAGACCTACCGAACAACTCGCGATCTGCTCCAGCAATAAGCGGCAGTACGACATCTGCCGATCAGCATCGTCGCTTGAACGCAGCTCCTGCCAACTCTGGAAGAAAAAGGGTCAGGAGCCGTTTTGGTTGACTAGGTAATTTGGTTTCGGCATCTTGCTGGTCTCTAGGAGACCAAACGGTGCCGCGACCCCCACGCGCCGATGTTGCCGGTGAAATCTACCATGCTTTGAACCGGGGCAATGGCCGGATGACCATCTTCCACAAAGATGCTGACTACGAAGCGTTTGAGCAGGTGCTTTGCGAAGGACTTGAGAAATTTCCTGTTGATTTGATCGCCTACCAATGGATGAGAAATCACTGGCACATGGTCATCTCTCCACGTGAAGATGGGGCCATGAGTCGTCTTATGTACTGGGTGACGATGACACACACCGCTCGACATCATGCGCATTACCATTGCGCTGGCAGTGGACATCTTTACCAAGGTCGCTACAAAAGTTTTCCAATCCAAAGCGACGAGCACTTTTTCGTGGTTTGCCGCTACGTTGAACGCAATGCACTTGCCGCTGGACTTGTCGATGCGGCGGAACAATGGCGTTTCGGAAGTTTGTACAATTGGTGCGGTGGCAAGTGCTGCGTTAAGCTGGCCCGCTGGCCATTACCACGCCTGCCAAATTGGATTGAAAGGGTGAACCGCCCCATTTGCGAAAAAGAGGAAGACCAGCTTCGACGAGCAATTCTTCGCAGCCAACCCTTCGGAGACATGGGGTGGGTCGAATCAACAGCAAGGAAGTATGGCCTGGAGTCGACATTGAGAAACAAGGGACGACCACGCAAGTTCTCCCAAGCCCCCAAATAGGCTCCTGACCCTTTTTCCTCAGTGAAGCGGGACGCCCAGCGACGTGGTGGTATAAAAGCCAAAGCAAAACCCTCCCTGGCCAAAGTTGGATCTGCGACCAGGGAGGCATCTAGTGATGATTAGCCAGGGGATGGCATCCAATACTAGATCACCTAGAAGGCTGAGCTAATTTTGCAAAGAATTGCTCAATGCCGCAGACAGGCTCTGCGCGAGCCATGCAAAACATTGCCATTCATGGGTGGCACAAAACGAACCATTCAGCCCCACGCCAGTTCGCCTGGCAGGAAGCTGAGGTTGGCAGGCTAGACGCAAGCCGCAATCTCCGCAGCATTCCGATTTAAACTTGTGCTCGCCGCTTCAAGCGGCGAGCACAAGTTTAAATCGACGGACTGAGCTGGCTGCGTGGCCTAGCTTGCGAACCTTTTTCACCCACGAGACGAGCTCGTGGGGGTCAAAAGAGATGTTTGCAACAGCGATATCAACGCCGAATGATGATCAAGCATGGCGAGCCGCGGTAGCGACCTCGCCAGTTTCGATCATCTGTTTGAAGATCCGTAAATCTTCTTCTACTTCTTCTTCCAAGCCTTGCCCTAACAGATGGGCCAGCCTGGCAACCAACTGACCACCTGGCGGATCGTACTTCAACGAAACCGTCAGATCCGTGCCAACACCGTGTGATGAACGCTTGAAGTGCACCGAACCTGCGGTATCCACTTGCGAACCTGGCAAAGATCGCCACGCGATCACTTCGCCGGCGCGGTCGGTAACAATTTCGGCATCCCAGGTCAGCATTTGGCCCATTGGCGCGTAGGCTTCCCAGTGCGTTTTGCGTTCACCCGTCGATTTGACTGACTTCAAGTGACGCATCATCTTAGGCAAGTTTTCGAGTTTATGCCAATGATCATATAAGTCGTGTGGGTCGCGATTGATTTGAATCGCCCAAGTGATCTTTCGCCCATGGCCGCCCCTTACACCGCTGTGTGACCTGTCGGCCGCCGCCGTATCAATGCCAAGCGATTCATAGGCGGCGCAGTGACCGGTCAAACCGCGATAAAGCAGTGACGCGCCGGTCAACAAACTCACCGCCCCCCAACGCGATCGTTGCATCAACCCACACACCACCATGCCTCCGCCGGCCAACATAGAAACCCACCGCTCGCCAGAGCTGACATTGGGCTGCGCATGTTGGTCACACAAACCAGTGGTCTTTCGCAATTTTTGTTCGCTAGCAATGGTAGGCATTCGATCATTTTGTGCTGCAGCTAACTGAGTCATGGCCGGTATTTCCTTTGATGAGTGTGTAATCCTGAAAGCAGATCAAGCGATTTTTGCTCACTGCGACAAGCGATGAGAGCTACGCATCTTGCGTTCCACTTTGGCATAAAACGCAATGGCATTCGCAACTTGCCTGAGCAATCCTTCCACCGATGCATACGGCGATCGGATCAATCGACTGTCAGCCGTTTGCGATATGGACTAGACTATGGGTCTGCCCCGGCTCCTCTGCCCCCTCGTCAACAGCAGTCTCGAACAGAGCAACCCACGATGAAATCTTGTCGGCTTCCACAATCTTCGCGAATACTCGTCGCCCTTTCGTTAGCCGTGTTTTGCACCACCGTTGGACACTCCCAAGAATCGAGTGGCCAGTCACCGCGCCCAAACATTCTGTTTGCGTTTGCGGACGATTGGGGACGACACGCCAGTGCCTATGCGAAGTGTGACGGTCCCGGCACGGTCAATGACTTAATCAAAACGCCTCACTTCGATCGCATCGCAGCCGAAGGTGTGCTGTTTCGGCATGCGTTTGTCTCTGCACCGAGCTGCACACCGTGTCGAAGCGCGATTTTGTCTGGCCAACATTTTTGGCGAACCGGACGCGCCGCGATTCTCAACGGTGCAATTTGGGATTTCTCCAGCCCAGCCTATCCGTTGATGCTGCGCGATGCTGGCTACCATATCGGCAAATCATATAAAGTATGGAGTCCCGGATCGCCCGCGGACGCACCTTATGGCCAACGCCAACATGCGTATGAAAACGCGGGCCGTCGGTTCAACCAATTTTCACAAAACGTAACCAAAATGGTCGATGCGGGCCAAAACGTCGATCAAGCCAAGCAGCTGTTGTATAACGAAGTAACCAAAAACTTTGATAACTTCTTAGCAGATCGCAAACCGGGACAACCGTTTTGTTTTTGGTTCGGACCGACGAACGTCCATCGCATGTGGGTCAAAGGATCAGGCAAAAAGTTGTGGGGACTGGAGCCAGATGAACTGAAAGGAAAGATGCCCGGTTTTCTGCCGGACGTGCCTGAGGTGCGTGAGGACTTGGCCGATTACTTCGGGGAAGCGATGGCGTTTGACGCGGCGCTCGGTTTATTGATCAACAAGCTGGAAGAAATTGGCGAATTGGACAATACCATCATCGTGGTCAGTGGCGATCACGGTGCACCAGGATTCCCCCACGGGAAATGCAACTTATATGATTTCGGTTCCTCTGTGCCACTTGCCATTCGCTGGGGCGTGACCGATGCGGCTACGAAGGGGCGTGTAGTCGACGACTTGACCAGTCTTACCGACCTTGCACCGACATTCTTGGAAGCGGCGGGTGTACCAGTCGATAAATCGATGACCGGTCGAAGTCTGACACCGATTTTGACATCCACCAAATCCGGCCAAGTCGATCCAAATCGCGATGCCGTTTTCATCGGTCGCGAGCGACACGTTTCAAATGCCCGAGACGGATTTCTACCCTACCCGCAGCGTGCCATTCGAACAGCGGACTTCCTTTACATCGTAAACTTTCGCCCAGACCGTTGGCCACTGGGCGAACCCTATCGCTTAAACGGCGACAATCCACCAACCGCAGATGAACTGACCAACCGGACCAGATCGACTTTACCGGATGAGGATTCCGGGCCGACCAAAGCTTGGCTGGTGGGACAGCGAGACAATCCCATGTGGAAGGCGTTCTATGAACGGGCTTACGGAAAAAGACCAGGTGAGGAACTGTATGATTTAAAAGCCGATCCAGATCAAATCAAAAACGTCGCACATCAAGCTGATTATCAAAACGCTCGCGAAAATCTTTCCAAACGGTTGATGGATGAATTGAAGCGGACCGGCGACCCACGTGTTACAAACGACGGCGAATTTTTTGAAAATCCTCCGCTTGCTGGCCCACCGGGAACAACGCGTGATGAGGAAAATGTCACGCCAGAACAGTTGCGATCCCAAGAAAAGTAGGTTTAAAATTTTTACCGTTCTGCCTGGATCGCGAACACACCTTCATTCTCGAGAATCACCGATGGCACACCGTTACGGATTTGAATTTCTTCACTGGAAAAGAATCTTAGTCGGCTTCCTTTTCCTATCGCTGGCGTTTCTACAAAACGCTAGTTCAAAACAACCCAACGTCGTCGTCTTTTTGGCCGACGATGCCGGATGGGGCGACTATGGAATCAATGGCAATCGTCAATTGTCAACACCCAATATCGATCGGATCGCGCGCGAAGGCGCGACGTTGGATCGGTTCTATGTTTGCCCAGTGTGTTCGCCCACTCGCGCCGAATGGCTAACGGGACGGTATCACTTGCGTGGTGGAGTGGTCGGGGTTTCAACAGGCCAAGAGCGTCTGGACCTTGATGAACACACGATTGCCGATTCTTTCAAGGCGGCAGGTTACTCGACGGGCGCTTTCGGCAAGTGGCATAACGGTAGCCAATGGCCCTATCATCCGATTGCTCGCGGATTCGATGAATACTTCGGCCACACCGCTGGTCACTGGGGCGAGTACTTTGATCCTGAACTCGAACACAATGGAACAATGGGGCGATACCAGGGATACATTGTTGACATTTGCACCGACCGGGCTATCGATTTTATCTCGCAACATCATGACAGACCGTTTTTTTGCTATGTTCCGTTCACAACACCCCACTCACCCTGGGCGGTACCTGAAGATGATTGGGCACGGTTCAAAGACAAACCGATCACACAATTGGGGACAATCAAAGATCGGGAAGTGATTGATGAGACTCGATGCGCCCTGGCGATGGTGGAGAATCAAGATCGCAATGTCGGGCGAGTCCTTCAAGAATTAGAACGCCGAGGCATTTTGGACGACACCATTGTTTTTTACTTTTCAGACAATGGCCCCAACACCATGCGGTTCAACGGACAGATGAAAGGTAAGAAGGGGACTACCGATGAGGGAGGTGTTCGCGTTCCGGGGCTGATCCGGTGGCCACGTAAAATACCGGCTGGTGTGGTGGTCCCGCAGATCGCTGGCGCAATCGATCTATTGCCAACACTTCTATCGCTTGCCAGTGTAGAACGAATCGGCGACAAACCACTGGATGGTCTTGACCTTTCGCCACTTCTTACAAAAACGCAAGACAAAACGGAGGTGAAGGACAATTGGCCAGCACGGATGATCTTTTCCACTTGGGCCGGGAAGACGAGCGTTCGTACCGATCAATATCGATTGGATGACAAAGGTTTGTTGTATGACATGATCACGGATCCGGGACAAACAAAAGATGTAAGTAGCGATTGTCCCGAAATTGCGCTAGCGCTGCGGCAAGCGGTTGCCCGTTGGGATGCCGAAATGAAGGCCGAAGCCGCAAAGAAGAAAACGGCAACACCTAGTCAAGTAAGTCGACAGCGATCGCAAGTGGATCCGCGCCCGATTCATGTCGGATTCAAAGAGTTTCCGATCACGATTTTACCTGCGCGTGATGGCGATCCTCGTGGCAACGTGAAACGCAGCAGCAATGCACCAAACTCTTCGTATTTCGTCAATTGGACGACGCCCGACGACGCGGTTGTTTGGAAGGTAACCGTACAAAACGCAGGACGCTACAACGTGACGATCGACTACACCTGCCCGGTGGCTGATGCCGGATCGGAACTCGAGCTCAGTTTCGCATCGTCCTCGCTTAAAGGAATTGTCGCGCCGGGATGGGACCCACCGCTTTATGACAATCAAGACACGTTGCCGCGTCCACCAGCAGAGTCGAAGATGAAACCGTTTCGGACCTTATCGTTGGGCCAGATCGAATTGCCATCCGGTGCGGGTGAGTTGCGACTGCGGGCGTTGAAAGTTCGCGGCGACTCGGTGATGGACCTAAGGCGGATTACTTTGACTTACATCGACGAATGAAGGACGGGTCGAACATGAGCCCCCTAAACACTTTCCACATGGCTTATGCGCAATTCTGGGTGTTCGCCTGGTGGATAGCTGTTGCTGGCGCAACGGCGATTGGGAGTGATCGGCCCAATGTTCTGTGGATCACCAGCGAAGACAACAGTTGTTATCTCGGTTGTTATGGCGATCCGCAGGCGTTAACGCCGAACCTCGATCGGATGGCATCGGAGGGCATTCGTTATCGAAACGCGTTTGCCAACGCGCCGGTCTGTTCGACGGCTCGTTCCACGTTAATCACCGGCATGCACGCCAGTTCGCTTGGCGTCCACAACCACCGCAGTCGCGTTCGGATACCCGAGGAATTTCATTTGTATCCGGAAGTGTTGCGAGCGGCAGGCTACTATTGCACCAACCATTCTAAGGAGGATTACAACATCCAACGGCGTAAGCCGATTTGGGATGAAAGCAGCCGCAAGGCGCACTATCGAAATCGTGCCACGGGGCAGCCGTTTTTTGCGGTATTCAATCTCACAACCAGCCACGAGAGTCAGGTCGCAGCCAAAACGGGCAAGACCGATTTTCGCATCTCGCCGGACAAATTAATACTGCCGCCCTATCATCCTGATACCGTCGAAATTCGCAAAGATTGGTGCAATTACTATGACCAAATGACACTGATGGACCAACAGGTTGGCCAGTTGTTGAAAGAACTGGACGAGTCGGGCGTCGCCGACGATACGATTGTCTTTTACTACAGCGATCATGGAGGTGCGTTGCCCGGCGGAAAACGAAGCATTCGTGACGTCGGCACACGAGTGCCGATGATCGTGCGTTTTCCCGAAAAATGGCGAAACTTGGCACCCGTCGCCGCTGGCCAGTGGGTGGAACAACCGATCAGCTTTGTCGACCTGCCAGCGACACTGCTTAGCCTATGCAATGTTGAGATCCCATCGCAGTATGAAGGCCTTCCTTTTTTGGGAACGAGCGTGGCGAAATCGCAACCATTTGTTTATCTGTTTCGTGGGCGAATGGACGAACGTTACGACACCGTGCGGGCGATCCGCACCGCAGAACATCGTTATGTTAAAAATTACTCACCTCATCGTCCTGCGGGGCAACATTACACTTACGCCTTCTCGGTCCAGCCGAGTATGCGGAGTTGGTTTGAAGCGTTCAGGGATGGGCGTTGCAACGAAACACAAGCAAAGTATTGGTTGCCCAAGACGAGCGAAGAGTTTTATGAAATTGACTCGGATCCTTATGAGTTGAATGACCTGTCTTTTAGCGAAACGGGTGAAGCGATCATCACACTGCGAAGTCAATTGCGCGATCGCATCATTTCGCTTCGAGACGTCGGATTCATTCCCGAGGGGATGTTTTCGGCACTCGCGGGCGAGTCGACGATTTATGATTACGCACAAAGCGATGCGTACCCGATCGAGCGGATTGTTGACCTGGCCGACAAAGCGACCAGTCGTGATCCGCTGCATCGCGATGCCATGACTGTTGGAGCGAAGGATCCCCATCCGGTGATTCGGTACTGGGCCGCAACCGGTTTTTTGGTGCTGCGCGATTCCGCATTACCGGCGAAGCCTGAGGTCAATCGACTATTGCAAGACGAGTCGTTGGATGTCCGAGTCGTTGCTGCGGAAGCGATCGCGCACCTCGGTGAACCGAACAAGGCGATGGAGACACTTTCGGACGTTCTGCGACACGGAAACACTTATGAGGTTTTGGCGGCGCAGAATGCGATAGAATACTTATGGGTTGACGGCTTGATTCCGCTTGACAGCGCACGCCGTGCGTTGAACGCTGAACGCAAAAATGAGGAGCCCACCAATCGGATTCCGGAATACATCGCAACGGTGAATGATTCCGATCGCAAAGGCAACACATCACCCGCCGGCGGGCGTTAAACCAGCAGATGGCTCTGGCGATCGTTTTGGCGGCCAAACGATCCGAATTGATCGGCCTCGTCACCGATCGTTTCATTCTGTTAACCTGGGGCATATTTGTCTGATCGCGATCAGGTGAGCAATTGCCGATGACCGTCCGCTGCCACACTTAAAAACTTCGATCGATTCATGCGCCGCACACTGCTATTGATTCCTCACGAGATCGCCGGAATACCCATCTTTGGAATCGGCTGGGCGCTCGGATTGATGGTCGTGGCGGCTGTCGCGGTGACACTTTACCAAGTCAAAGAAGGCCAGTCGGCGAGTCGATATTGGTCGCAGAATGGGCTGCTTTGGGCCATTTTCGCTGGCATTGTCGCCATTCTGCTGCCGTCAGTCGAATTGGTGAATATCCGTGGCGAGGCGATCGGACTGCCGATTCGGGGTTACGGCGTGATGCTGTTACTGGGGATCGTCGCCGCGGTCGGCCTGGCGCTCAATCGGGCCAAGCGTTACGGAATCGCAGAAGAAGTGATCTATGGGATTGCGCCTTGGGCGATCATCGGCGGGATCGTCGGCGCGAGGCTGTTTTACGTAATCGAATATCGCGATTCGTTCTTTTACGGCGATTTCGTTTCGAGCCTCAAGCGGGTGATCAACTTCACCGAAGGTGGGCTGGTTGTTTACGGATCGTTCATTGGCGGATTCCTGGCCGGCGGATTCCACGTGGTCCGCAAACGATTGCCGGTGCTGCGACTGGGCGATGTGGTCGTGCCGACCATGTTCATTGGTTTGGCGTTAGGCCGATTTGGGTGCCTGCTGAACGGTTGTTGTTATGGCGGGGCATGCGACGACGGATGGTACGCGTTGCGTTTTCCCAACGGCAGTCCTGTGTTTCAAGATCAATTGGCCAGCGGTGAATTGGTAGGAGTGCGGTTGTCGCCAGAGCGAGACAAAATCGCTGAGGTGCGGCCGGGTTCTTTGGCCGAGGCCAAGGGGATCAAACCGGGCGATTCGGTTGGCCAGTTTGGGCCTGTGCGATCGGTCGAGCTTGCCGATCCTAAGCGTCCCGCGGAAGATACTCCGTTCGGTTTGATCGCAGACGTTCAAGGGGTCGAACATTATTGGTCTGCCAACGATTTGCCCAGCAGTGCCTTACCGGTTCGTGGCACTCAAGTGATGAGTGCGATCGGCGGTTTGTCGCTGTGCCTTGCGCTTTGTTTCGCGTCACGGTTTGTTCGCCGCGACGGCATGATCATGCTCAGTGGCTTTATCGGATATGCGATACTGCGATTTGGGATGGAGATGCTAAGAAACGATGAACCGGGGCAATTCGGCACGACGCTGACAATATCGCAGTGGGTCAGCATCATCGTGTTCATCGGATCGTCGATCACGATGGCATGGTTGGTATCGCGACCGCTGGGTGAGACCACCAGCGGCGATTCCAACAATAGCGATTCCATCATTAAAAGGCCCAGCGCCGTTCGCTGAGTATTAGAAGTTTTGGTCGCGATCGACCGCTTCCATCACCTTGGTATTTCGTTCGACTGCGATCACGGTGGTTCGTTGCCGCATCGCGTCGCGACTTTGGGCAATGATCGGCAAGACTTGTCGTTTGTCCGGCAAAGCGACGCGAACAGTAAATGAGCCATCTTCGCGCAGTTTTACCGGTTCGCCTGAGAGCAGGACCGTCGCGCCCGGGATTGTGCTGCCATAAACAATCAATTCGGCGTCAACTTCGAACGGCAGCGAGCGGTGGCGATCAAGAGCCGCGTCAGTATCGTTCCCCGAAGCGTCTTCGGACCGAGTCGGCATTTGTCGTTGCAGTCGTTCTTCAAACATTTCCTTCAGGTCGCCACTGCTGTTGGGTTCGTATCCGCCACTGAGCGAATAGATCCGTTCATAATCTTCGGCGATGTCGCGCCAATGACGATCCAGACGATGGACCGCGTCGGGCTTGGGCGTTTCGACGATGTTGCTGCGGCAGAGCGGGAAGAAGCGATCATTCTCGGCGAGGTAGCCGATGACGACCCGGAAACGCGAAGGCGGATTCTCGACATCGATGAACCAAGTGTTGACACCACCGTGGATCGCAATATCACGAATCTGCTGCTCGGCACGGTTTGAACTGGCGTCGCCGACGGCCAACAGTCGCAGCACAGGAATCGCCTTGTGCCACTTTTCGTTCATCG
>DNWZ01000684.1 GCA_003506095.1 Planctomycetaceae bacterium
AATCGCCGCAAGGATATCCACTTTTACATCAATTCGCCCGGCGGCAGCGTGACCGCGACGTTGGCGATTTACGACACGATGCAAATGCTTTCGTGCGCCGTGGCAACTTACTGCGTCGGCGAAGCGGCCAGCGGTGCTGCCGTGTTGTTGGTCGGTGGCTCCAAAGGAAAACGTTATTGTTTGCCCAACAGTCGCGTCATGATGCACCAGCCGATGGGCGGTGTTGGCGGCCAGGTCAGCGACATCGAAATCCAAGCCAAAGAAATCATTCGGTATCGAGATGTGCTGAACGAAATCATCAGCAAACATACCGGTCAATCGATCGAAAAAATCGCCAAAGATACCGACCGCGACTTTTTCCTCGGGGCTGAAGAAGCCAAGCAATACGGCATCGTGGATGAAATCCTGATCAAGCCCCCGGGCGACCTGGGCGAAGATGAAGTCAAGTGATTTTGTCTTCCCCTTGCGTTCGCTTTCCTAACCAATTCATCGTCAGCCAATTTAAAGCATAAAGATTTTCGCCATGGCACCGATCCCCTACGTCGTCGAAAAGAGCGGTCGAGAAGAACGCGTTTACGACATCTACAGCCGACTGCTGAAAGACCGCATCATTTTCCTCGGCCAACAGGTCGACGACCAAATCGCCAACGCTCTGGTCGCTCAAATGCTGTTCTTGCAATCGGATGACCCCAAAGCAGACATTCACCTGTACATCAACAGCCCCGGCGGCAGCATTTCCGCAGGTTTGGCAATCTATGACACCATGCAGTTCATCTCCTGCGATGTTGCCACTTACTGCATCGGCCAAGCCGCTTCGATGGGCGCCGTACTGTTGACCGCCGGAACCAAAGGAAAGCGATTCGCGCTCCCCAACGCCCGAATCATGATCCACCAACCGCTGGCCGGAATGCAGGGAACCGCCCACGAAATCGAGATTCATGTCGAAGAATTGCGACGCGTCAAACGCAAAATGAACGACATCATGATCGCTCACACTGGTCACTCACTGGAAAAGATCGAGCAAGACACCGATCGCGACCGCTTCATGAGCGCCAACGAAGCGTGCGAGTATAGCCTGATCGACCGTGTGATCAGCCGCGTTGCCGACAAGCCCGTGGCAACCCCGTGACGCCGGTCCCCGCAGTCGCTCGCTAGCCATTTCCGAGCATTTCTTTTTTACGCCATCGGTGTTCCGATGGCGCCTCTCGTGTGTCAAATTGACCCGAAAAGCGTGTTCATTTTGATCTCACTTGGCCGGCTTGACTGCGTGCCGGTCGCTGCCGTGACAACGGTTTGACTGCCTCGGATGTTTTGAGCTGTGTATTCAAATTGACCAAAATCGGCAGTTTCGCAGCAATTTTGCGACATTTTGCCGCTGCTTTCGGGTCGAAGTACCGCGCCTGTGCTTCGCTCGGCACGGCGCGTGCATCGTCTGGCCAATGAAAACAGAGGCGCCTTCTTGCATCGTTGATCCAAGATCGCGGGCGTCTAGCAAAACAACACGGCTCGTCGCTGCCACAGACCTTCAATCACACGACCGATTGAACCTCGGGCGCGGCGAGCCGAACCGGCCAAAGGATGCATGATGATTTATCGAAGATTGACCCCCGTTTGGGTGCTAGGATTGGTGGCAACCGCTTCCGCAATCGCCCAAACCGATGCGTCGGCCCAAACCGGCGGGCCAGTGCCTGCAGGCGCGATTTCAGCGCCGCTGAATCCCGAAGACGTCGACGCGTATGGCGAAGAACTTTTGCGAGGCCCAGTTCATGAGGCGTTCGCAGAGCAGTACAGCCAAGATCCGATCGCTGGCATTACCATCGACCGGGCACCACCACCCCAGGTCAACGAAATCCCACCGGAGATTCGTCCCGAAGGCGATAACGTCCAGTGGTTGTCGGGATACTGGTTTTGGGACGACGATCGCAGCGATTTCCTCTGGGTCAGTGGCACTTGGCGAGTCATTCCGCCAGGCCAACGCTGGTTGCCAGGTTACTGGGCCGAGTCCAATGGCCAACATCAATGGGTGTCTGGATCGTGGGTTTCGACTCAACAAGAGGCGATCCAATACATCGCTCAATCGCCACCGGAATCGCTCGACAACGGCCCCACCGGAATCGCGCCTTCAGAAAATCATTTCTGGATTCCCGGTTGTTGGACCTGGACACAGAATGATTACGCATGGCGTCCCGGTTATTGGTCCGGTGGATATTCCAACTGGGTCTGGGTGCCGCAGCGTTATCTTTGGACTCCACGCGGTTATGTGTTCTGCAGCGGCTATTGGGATTATCCCATCGCAAGACGGGGGACACTCTTCGCACCATTCTATTTCAACCAACCTGTCTACGCGCGATCCAATTTCTTCTACTCGCCCCGCGTTTCGATCTTAGCGAGTTTGTTGCAATCGCACTTTTGGGTACGTCCGCATTATCACCATTATTACTTCGGTGACTTTTATGCTTCCAATTACCGCAATGCCGGGATCATTCCTTGGCACTCTTATCATCGCGGCGTTGGATTCCAGTCGCGTCGATACAGCTTTGATCCGCTGTTCGTTCACGCCAATCTTTTTAACCGATCCGGTGGCGGGAACTTCTACCAAGAAATCAACAATCAATATAACATCTTTGTCAACCAGTCCGATCGTCGACCATCCTTGACCTATCGCGACCAATTGCAACGTGGCGATCGAGAGCGTGGCCGTGGCGGATTCAATGATGATCGCTTCAATCGCGGACCAAGCGTTGGGGATCGTAACGAAAGCTTATTGGGTGAGTCGATTCGTGACTTGGCCCAACGGCAACCCGATCGCTTCACACGTTTGACAACGGAGCAGATAACGCGTGTTCGCGACCAATCGCGTGATATTCCCAATTTGACATCGCTGCGACGTGAAAATGAAACGTGGTCGCGTGGTCGTGACATCGGCACGCCCGGCCGACAAGCACTCGGTTCCGATCGACAATCACCTGTTCGCGACAGCGCAGAACGCGACGAGCCGGGACGTAGTGCCGATCGAGGCAATCGCGGTACGGATTCGTTGGCGGGTCAGTTACAGTTGCCACCGGTTGACCGTGTCCGCTTCGGGGCGGATCGCCAAACGGAATCGGATCGCCCCCGATCCGAAGGGCGATATTCGGCGGGTCGTCCAGAGATTGAACGCCCAGGCGGCGAACGTCCCAGAAGTGAACGATCCATCGGCGAACGTCCAAGTGTTGCGATCCCTGGCGGCGACCGACCATCCATCAATCGGCCTGCTTTTGAACGTCCAAGAACCGCGAGCCCCGGCGCAGCAAACCCCGCAAAACCCGGCACAGGAAGGCCTGGCCGCGACGTTCGCAGTGGCGTGCCGCTTGACGGCAGTCGCATCGGCGATGAAATCCGCGACCGCGTTCCTCAGGTCAGCCGACCTATCGAAGATCGCAGCTCCCGCGAATCCGGACGGACCCTGCCAGGCATCGGTACTTCGCCAACGCGGCCGCAAATCGGTGCGCCGTCAAGTCAACCGCTTCGCACACCGGGTTACGGCGAACGTTCTTCGGGGCGTGTCGGCGGGCCAACGCTGGCTCCCAACGAAGCGGGGCGGCCCTCTGCGGCGGTGAGAACTCCATCGTTGGGAATTCCCATGAGCGGCGACTCATCAACATCGCTCCGCTCGGGTCCTCCATCAACATCGCTCCGCTCGGGTCCTCCATCAACATCGCTCCGCTCGGGTACTCCATCACCGTCGCTCCGCTCGGGTCCTCCATCAACATCGCTCCGCTCGGGTCCTCCATCAACATCGCTCCGCTCGGCTCCTCCATCAACATCGCTCCGCTCGGCTCCTCCATCAACATCGCTCCGCTCGGGTACTCCATCAACCGGCAGTCGGGCCCAGTTCACACCGCAAACTCGAGGCGGCGCACGGCCCGACGTCGGCCCGAGCGCTCGGGGAAACCGAGGCGGCGGTGACGCAGGTGATGGCGGTCGCAGCACCCGCGGCAAGGGTGGCAAACGCGATTAAGCGTTTGCCAGCTTCACAGTCACCGATCGGTGTCAACGAACATTCGCGATCGGTGACCAGCGAAATAAGAGTGCAGCACACAGCAGTGATCCTAACCCTGCAGCGAGCATATCTTTTTGTGGGTCCCATATGTCGCCCTGCTGGCCGTTATAAGCCTCAGCTTGACCAGGTGCCAAACGCACCGCGATCTGCCATTCAAAAATCTCATACACCGCACCGATCGTCATGATGCAGGCAATGCCCATCAAAGCCGCGCCCAGCGGTCGCATGTTCGCGTACCGTTGCAACAACTCCGACGCTGGCGGAACGCCTAATAGCCCGGATGCGAAGTGGACCAGACGGTCGTAATGATTCCGCTGTGAACCGATGATTTCGGATAAGGTGATGCCGGTCAAATACTCCGCGACATCATCATAAGGCACAAACGAATAGATCCATCTTGCGCCAAGAATGTGTAACGCGATGAAGACCCAGACGCAGGCGAACGACAGCTTTGTGGGATTCACCAAGACGACAGCAGCGGCTAAGCAAGCGAGCCCGAACACCGTTGCCGTATGTTGCAAGAAAAGCTCTTGTGGATAAGGGGCGCCAATAAACGAAAGTGGCACCGCGGCGACCAGCAAACCGATGAGGATAAATGGTTTTTTCAAAACGACACTCAATGAGCATATCGGGAAAGGATTTTACGTCACTAGCCCCTTGGTGACTGTCATGAAAATATCTTCCAGTGTCGGTTCTTTATCATTGAACTTTCGCATGCGCACCCCTTCGCGCACCAGCTTTTCCATCAACTGCGCCAGCCCTTCGTCGTCCGTTTCCAGTTCGGCAACGATGCCTTGAGACGCATCGTCGGACGAGCCGGGTTTCAGATCGAGCGAACGGAGCGAATCGAGTGAACGCAGGATCGAAAGCCCCGCTTCGGCACCCGAGATAAACTCGATTTCGACGACCCGGTTTCGCCGCATCTGGCGGTGTACTTGATCGATCGGGCCGTGCATCAATAGTTGCCCTCGTTCGATGATTCCGATCGAAGTGCAGCAGTCGGCCAATTCGGTCAATATGTGACTGCTGATCAGGATCGTTTTTCCCATCTTTCGCAGCTCTTTCAACAGCGCCTTGACTTCGACACGAGCCCGCGGATCGAGCCCGCTGGCCGGTTCGTCCAGGATCAAAACCGGCGGGTCATGAACCAGCGTTTTGGCCAGACACAGCCTCTGTTTCATACCTCGCGACAATCCGTTGACGAAATCGTCTCGCTTGTGCATCAAGTCGAGCAGTTCTAAAACGTTCGCGATGATCTGTTTGCGCTGCGTGCGACCGATCCGATAAGCGACCGCAAAGAAATCGAGAAACTCCCAAACTCGCATGCCGTCATAGACACCGAAGTTATCGGGCATGTAACCGATCGCCCTGCGTACACCGATCGGATCACCGACCACGTCGCAACCGGCGACTTCACCACGGCCACGGGTTGGTCTGAGCAACGTTGCCAAAAAACGAATCGTGGTGCTTTTACCTGCACCATTGGGACCGATGAAGCCGAACGTTTCACCAGCGGCGATGTGCAAGTCGAGCGACTGCACCGCGGTGAAGTCGCCATAATCTTTGCCAAATCCAGACAGCGTGATCATCAGCGATTCTCAAAAAGAAGCGTTCACTTTAACATCGACATCCGCATCGCCCGGCGCATCATCGTCCAGCCGGTTTTGGCGTTGTTTTTCCAACCGATCGGGCATCAGGTTTGCGTCGCCACTGGGTACATCGATTGCCGGTCGCGTGAGATGCACGATAACGACCGCGCCCGAGGTTTGCTGCGCCGGTTCGGGCGAGATGGTCATCCCCGGCAGTGGCATTTCACACCTGGCCACCAACCGCGTCGCACCCGGCGGCAGCGTTTCGCCGCGCAACATCGGCGACATCAATTGCTGCAGATCCAAGGGCAGGTCGTTGGGTAGGCTGACCGTCCCCGACTGGCTCCAGCGAACGCGAACTCTCGCCCCTGCGGCGCAGGTGCCCAAGTTGGCGACTTTCAGACTGCCGTCTTTTTCCCGACCGATGACCCAGCAATCCAGCAATTCAAACTGCGTGTTGTTTCGCAGCGAATCGTTCCGCAACTGAACACTGCCGCCCATATCGAGAATCTGTTCGGCATGAAAAATAAGCGTTCGATTGGATGCGACGCTCACGCCCGAAAGGATCGGCCCATCGGCGAATCCATAACGGAGCGTTACGGGCTCACGTTCTTCATCCCCCGGCTTCACCTGCCCAAGAATCCCGAACGGGGCGACGGCGGCGTCCGGTGAATCAAACGCAAAGTCGTATCTGCGAGACAGCGAGTTGTACAACGAAATGAACCGCGTTGCGTGAGCACGAGAATACTCGGGCTGCATCTCCAAAATCGCAATTTCGGTACGGCTGCGAGCAAAGCCGACATCCAAACTGGCTCCGCGAGCGATCCAAGCTGCTCCGCCCAGCCCGATCACCGGCACCGCCAACCAAGCCCACTCCAGCCTCCCCAAAACTCGAAAGAAGAGATAATTCAGCGGCACCAAGACGGCCAAATAAATCGCTAGCGCCTTGATCACGAATGGACGTGGCGGGATCACAATACCGGATTGTGATCTCAACGTCGCGCGTGCCAAAATCGCCACATCGCTGTCGTCTCGCCAACTGCCCATCCCGGCGATCGGGTGCGCCACAAACTCGGCCCCCTGAAACGAGCCAGGTTTTTTCGCCGGATCGACTTCTGGCGGTTCACTAGCGGCCGATTGGATCGCTTCGCCGCGTCCCAGCGCAGACGGCTGGTTAACAGAGTCTGCCACCGCCGATGCTTTCACCAATCGGCCATCGCGCGCCATCAATCTCAACCCCGTGTTTGTCGACGCATCCGCGATTCGGCTCGCTTTGTCATCGGCAAATCGTTGTCGAACCACGTCGTCAATGGTGACATATTTGCGAGGCGGCCGACCAAGCACTGCGGCATTGAAGAAACTGTCGCGGCTGCGCCAACCGAGCATCCAATCGGATGTTAGATCGAATCTCGACAGGATCACCTGGCCGCTGCCGACTTGGCGTCTGAGCATCAGGTCGCTGGTATCACGAACGGAAACCGCGTCGGGATGAACTTGGCCATCGACCTGAAGTCGTGCCGAGCGTTCGCGTGCGATCGCCACTTGCTGTTGCGTCGTGGTGTCGCCCGTGACACTCCAACTTTCCAGCAAGTCGGCAACTGACGCTGCATCCAGTTCCCCATTGCCTTGGATTTCCATCGGCATCAGCGGCCCCAAGTTGCTCCGCGTCAGTTCGATTCCTGCACCGGTTCCATTGATGATCAAACGGCCGCCAAAGTGTACCCAGTCGATCATCGCGCGGGTCTGCTGGACCGTTAACGTCGATGGGTCAAGATCGTCCCACAGCAAGACGGCGGTGCTGGTCCAGTCGAACATTGTTTCAGGCAATGTCAGTAACCCCTCGGTTTTGGGCAGCACCAATCGATAGTTGGTGGGCGTTTCGCTAGCAAGTTCGCTCTCATCCTGATCCACTGGCGGGCGAATCCAGTCCGCAGTCTGCAGCGACGAAAATCGCTCCGGGCGTTTCGTCAAAACGATGAAGAAATACTCTTGCGGTTGCAGCATTGAAACCGACCGCTGGACAAAGTCCGGCAATGTCGCTGGCGTGCTAGAAACGAATTGGCCGCTCAGCAAGGCTTGGGTATTGCGATTGACCGATCGAGGAAGTCCGGCCAGCAATCTTGCGTCAAATCGCTTGGTGCGCATTTGCGGCAACACGGCCGGACGTTCGCTCAGCAGTGGAACAAGTATTTTTTCTCCCGCTACGCTGTCAGCGGGCGTGCTGAGGTCAAAGCTGTCGACCACGTTCGCTTGCGGTTGCAGTTCGATGCGTTGCCGCAGCAAGCCACGGTGGTCCGCTCGATTGGCTCGTATCGTTTCACTGGCCGTAAACCAGTGCCCTGGCTTGACGCCCATCTGTCCTGGGGTGTTTCCCAGCGGCAGGGCCTGAATGCCGCCAAAGTTAAACTCACTGGACACTTCTGGAGGTGGCGGTGGTGGTGGGTTGCTGGCTTGGCCCGGTAATCGACAACCATCGCAGCCAACCCACAATGGCAGCGTCAGCAAAGTCCAAATCAGCAGTGTCGGCCCGAACCGACCGCGGCGCGTTTGCACCTACCAGCCCATGACCATGTTGGATTCAATCGCCCGTCGCGCGTTCTCTAAATCGCTGCCGGTTTCCATCCGATACAGCCGAATCGCGTTGACTTTGTCGCCAGCGGACTTGCTGAGGCATTCACGAGCAACCGCACACGGGTCGAGCATCCGTTCAGTCAATCCCAGTGCCCCTTTGCTGATTACCCACGTATCGCGTGGCCGTTTGGTCAGTCGAACCACCGCATCGTAAGGGTACGCATCCAAAACAACTTCTCGGGCCGCAGCCTCGTCCACAGCCCATGTAATGATGATGTGGGAGTCGGTTTCTATCTCGAACAATGGCATGGTGTTTCTCCCTCGAACAATTGACTGGACCAACCCAATGGGATAGCGGCTACTAGCCACAAAGAGCTGTCGATGAGCAGGCCAATTATACCAACCCTTCGCCCACTACACTGCCCCTAACGGTCGCCACCCTCGCACATTTGTTATCATAACCTCTGCTCTCATTTCGGTCGCCACCAATCAATCGCAAAAATCGCTCGCCAACCGCATTGGAACTTCTGCCGGGCAGTCTGGCGGAGTCTTGAATTGAACCACCGACTGCCATGAAAAAAAATTCGACAGGGCGGATGTCGCCGAGTTTCCGTATTTCACGCATTCGCTGGACAATATTCACGTGACATACTGCCAAACTGATTCACAATAGCTAACCTCGGTCCGCAAACCGGTCCGAATCAACACCAGCACCCTGATGGCTTGATCCGTAACCCTCGGATCGGATCGTCATGCGAGTTGCTCGGCCCGAATGCCCGCCTTATCGATTGCCCAGGAAACATTTGCGTGGAAGACTTACCGACCGACGAGCGCTCACCCGTCGTCAATGATCGGCAAACAAAATTCCCAATCGATGACCAAGCGTTCATCGAGGAGCTTTGGAATCAATATTATCTAAAGTTAAAACTCGCGGTTGCGGGTCGAGTCAGTGCGATCCGTCGACCGGTGGCAAACGAAAGTGAAATCGCACTCAGTGCGTTTCACAGTTTTGTCCAACGCGCCCGCGCTGGCCAATTCCCCGACATGGTCGATCAAGATGCGATGTGGCGATTGTTAAAAACGATCGCAATTCGCAAGGCCAATGACACACGAAAACAATTGCGAGCCGAGAAGCGTGGCGGTAACCGTACGACCTTGGGCCAAGCTGATTTGTCCCCTGATGACGACCGCTACGCTGGTGTTGACGCGGTAATCGCCAATGTGGATCCGCCATCGTTGGATGCCGAAGTTTCTGACTTGTTCAATTCGTTGATGGCAAAATTACCCGATGACCGCCATCGCGACGCCATCCTGTTGAAACTGCAGGGCGCGCCTGTCGTCGTCATTGCCGAGTGTCTCGAAACGAGCACACGAACCGTGCAAAGATTGTTAAAACAAATTGAACGACGCTNNGACGCTGGCAGGCCGAATTGTCATGAACCCGTTAAAACCTGATCGCCCGCGATATTCTTAGGAGCGCGGTGACGATGGACCCAACCTTTGACCTCTTCGACCGTCTCGACCATCATTGGAGAACTCATTCCGATGATGACATCGAGGCGATTTTGCGGACTGCGGCCGACCGCTGCGAGCCGATCGATGTGAAAGTCGACTTATGCGCCGCGGATTTGGAATGGCGTTTGCGCACCAACACGGATTCATTGACCCCAATATCTCGCCAGGTTGCCAATCATCCCCGAACCCCGGCCCGAGCGACCGACTACCAAAAACTGCTCGGTAAAGACTGGGAATCGACCGCGGTGCGGCAGGAATTGTTAGAAGCCGAATGGATCGCCCGCAGCCGCTTCGGTGATCGGCCTGCCGTTGACGAATTCGCTCGTCAAATCCCAGGCAACGAGGCATGGTGCGATGAACTGGGGAAATTACTCGATTTGATCGCGCCTCTGCGATTGACGGTTCAGGATGGGCATGACGTTGTGATGGAGGGGCGCGTTCCTGCTCAGTTCATCATCGGGCGCGGCAATCGTCATGAACCCGACGCACCGGCATGGAATGCCAAGGAAAATCGCGTGATCGTTGCCAATGCCAATTTCCGTTCGCTTTCACGAATGCAATTATCAGTGCGCCGGGTACGTGTAGAAGAAATCGAACTGGCCAACGTGTCGCGGCTTATCCCTACCAAACTGGAAAACAGCACTCTCTATCCGGGACAAACGATCCGAAGCGAACTGCCGCTGAATCTTTTTTTTACGCACTTTCGTTTAACCATTGGATGCGAAACGGACATCGACTTCTCGTTGGACTCCGCAAAACAAACCGACTGAAATCAAGGCCACCACGCGATCATCCCTGCTCTGTTTGCCAGGTCCTGCTTACGCTGCGTTTTAAACTGGATCGCAATCCGCTAAGCTTGTTAAAAAACATCTGATCGCGTTGTCGCGTTTTCTACGCCCCTTATCGTTTTGTGTGTCGCCAATGTTCATCATTTTCGGAACACGTTCCTACTTTCGGACCCAAAAAACCAGCCAGCGTGGTTACTGTGGTCACTGCGGCCAGTTTGCGAAGTTTAAAAGCTGGAATGGAATGAACTTTTTCCACCTCTATTATCTTCCCGTCATCCCGCTGGGACGACGCCAACGGACACACAAATATTGCAACAAATGCAATATGACTCAGCAATTCGACCCAGATACTTTTAACGCCCTCATCCATGAACTGAAGGAGAACTCGGCGAACGCGGTTTTAGCGCTTCGCGAGGGCGAAGAGACGATCGAAATCGATGCCGCCGCCTCAACCGACGCTTTGTCATTATTGGAAGGTTCTGTGGACTGGTTCTATTCGTCCAATGATCATGATTTCAATCAAGGGATTCTTGCCCAATTGAATCACCCACAATGCCGCTACGCAGAAGCGATGTTGCGAGCTTACATCCGTACGATGGAAGGCAGATTGAGCCATGCGATTGATGATTATGCCGCCGCGATTCAAGCCAGCCCAAAACGTCACATTGCCTATTCGCGACAAGCGAATCTGTTGATTGAGAGCCGGAGGGTTGACGAAGCGATTACGGTTTATCAGGCCGGCGCGAAGGTCGCAGAAGGTTTGCCAGACGAGTTGGCAATCCAAATTTTCTTAGCTCATCACTTGATGAATCGGAAACGTTTCAACGAAGCGAACAAGGTGCATGATCGCATCGTCTTATTGCACCCGCCCATGATGAACGACAAGCAATTCGCAAAGGCGTTTCATAAGGCAAGAAAGAAGGCGACGAATACATAGCCTTCATGCGTGGGTTATAAGAATTGGCTCACCGGGCGGCAAAGTAACGCCGTGCGGCAGGGTGAAAGCCTAGCCCTTGCCATTCGGTGGCTCGGTCTCGTGAGATTAATCCAGGAAACTCCTCTGGCGACTTATAGATCGCTTCCAAGGCGGCGGTTACCAAACGGTCAGGCGTTTGCCACGTCGCGGCCAAGAAGGCGGTCGTGCCGACTGTCGACAAGCCTGCAGAGGGCAGATTGGCTGCCGGGTAATCGTCGGCCGAAATCCCCATCGGCCTCAGGATCGGATGTTGCAACGATATTTCGATCGCGGATGGCAAATCGAGCAATCGCCACTTTCCGGGTTTGCCGTCGACGCCCGCAACCAAGGATTGTACCAAACGGCTTTTCTTACCAATGCATATGATCGCAATTTGGGGCGCGGTCGCTTGCGTTAAAACAGCGGTCGCGTTGCCAACCTCGGTCGGTAATTCCACATAACCAGAGGCGACCAGTTCAGGCCAACCGAGCACGCGCCGCGGCGTTGTCGACGGTGGAAACCCGAGCGACTCGAGCAACATTTCGGTCGCCAGACGCGAACCGCTGCCAGTCGGCCCGACCGCGACTTCGTTGCCGCCAATTTGATCGACATGTGTCAGCGGCGATTCGGCTCGCACCAACACATGGATCGCTTCGAAAAACAACGGCGCAACAACGCAGAGATCGTCACCGCCCATCGCGCCGGCTTGCATCGGCGCCAAATGGACTTCTC
>DNWZ01000840.1:0-7358 GCA_003506095.1 Planctomycetaceae bacterium
GGTAGTATTCTTTACCATCGCTGGGGTCCTTCCATAGATCGCTGCCGGCAAATACCCAATCGCGATCGAGTTGTTGTTTGGATTCTGCGTTTCGCACCCACTGGCGAGCGTCGGCAGTCTTAAAGTTCCCTTCCTCATCACGCCACATCAACCAGATACGAATCCTTTGACCCGTTGCCGCGACATACTCTGGGTCGAAGCGAACCGTTTTTCCGACTTGGCCGCCGATTGCCAAAAGTGCTGCATGCACTTCGCTCGATTTCGCAGCCACACCGAGTACCGATTCGTGCTCTTTGGTCTCGGAGTCACAGGCAAACATTTCAAGAAACGCTTCGCGTTGTGCGACATAGCCATCGACGAAGACGCGTTTTGATCGGACGTCGATCCAAAGCGGCGACATCTTGCTGATGCGTGTCGCGTTGGGCGGCGGAGCGAGTTTTTCTTGCAAGCGTTCCGCCGGCGACTTGTAGCCGAGTTCGGCCAATGTCTCGTCGCCGCTCTTGGGCGGTGGTTGATTATCGAGCGATTCTTGAAGCGATCCAGGCGGTGCTTTTGAACCGGGCGATTGCGTCGGTTCGGGTCCAGCGGTTCGCAGGTCGATCATCGGCGGTGCTTCCCCGGTTGGTGATTGCAAATCCGAAAAAGATTCGTCCACCGCAGGTAGAGGCTGATCGACGGCCACCGTGGGTTGGTCGGTTGAATCGGCCGGACTCGCTTGCTCGATCGGTTGGGGCTGTCGCGAACAGCCCAAATGAGGAGCGGCTGTCAACAGGATACCCACGATGCAAGCGTGGGTGAAAAACGGGTGGGACATTGAAATTGCCTGAGGCTGCGTTGTGGTTTTAAGTTATTCTAGCGACATTGACGCGCAATCGCCGCGCCCACTCCTGCCCAAGAACGGCAACGGCGGTAAATTCTCTACCAACGCTCGCGTCTACGATTTCTCCTCCAGCTTAACAATTGCGGCACCAGACTTTCATGTCAAGATTTTCCAGCACTGACGAATCTGCGGAATCGACTCCGGAACAAGACGCGACGGGCACGTTGGACACGTCCTGCGAAAAGCCTCGCCGGCGAAGTAAAAGTCGCCGAATCAAAACGGCCCAGGTCAACACGCCTGCGGAAACGGCGATCGACAGCGGCGATTGGGAATCGCCTCAGTGGGCGATGGTCGCCGCGCAACTGATTCGGCGATTCGACACTCGTCCGCTGCATCGAGTCTGCTCGGACTGGCAAGTCGAATCGCCGCGTGATGCCGGCAGTTGTCTGCGATCTGGATTGGCGATCGCGCAAAACGCGGCTTTGGAACCGTTACAGGTCGCGTTGACGGACTTAGCTGCGGCGATCGATCCAGGCCGGCGGTTGTTGCGGTCGATCGATTGGGCGGACGCGGCGGAGGAGATGATTCGTAAGATCGACTTCGCGCGATCGCCCGGCAAGATCGATCCGGTTTTGGTTGCCGAAGCCGTTTGTTGGGCTTACGCTTTGCCGGCACTGATTGAACGTGTCAGCGAGCCAACCTGGAAATCTTTGTGCCAATCACTGGACGCACTGGCGCGCCATTGTCTCTCTTTTCCAGAGCCGTCATCGGTCGGCCGTTTGATCGGCGGGTGCGAGCTTCCGATGGTGTTGCGATTGCGTCTAGGCGAATTAGCGAGTGAATCGCTAGCCAAAGAAGGGCTTGATGGTCTTCGCCAATGGTGCGAAGTGCCCGAGGTATCGATCGCCAATGCGGTACGGGGCGGTAAGTATGCTCGATTGGTGCTCGCATCGGTGCTTCGTCAGCGTCGGTTGGCAGAGATCGTCGCGAAGGTGAAGGTTAAACGGAAGGAATTAGGAACCGCGATCGACTTAGCATGCTGGGCCGCAGCGTTTACGCGACACGATGGAACAGCGGTTTTCGCTGCCTTAACTCGCAACCAAGTTCGCGATGACGTTATCGCTGGCGGATTGTTTGATGCGATGAAAACGCTTGCACCCAAACTGCTCGGTCCGGCCGTCGATGCCGTCCTTGGGGTCTCACATACTGGCGGAAAGCTGGCTTGGGCAGTCTCGTTGCCGGAATCGCTGTGGCATAGCGAATTGGCCGGTGTCGCAGCGATGTTGCCCGAATGGGACGTGCGTCGTGGACGAACTCATGTCGACTATGCAGGCGAAGACTTCCTGGTCGAAGTCGAGTACGGACGTGGGCTTGCGATCGGTGGCAAATGGGAAGCGATGATCGAAGTCGATGGTGCCGAACAGGCGCCCGCAGGCCCCTGGACTCACGTTTGTGAATACACCGACGATGATGCCCAGTATTTAGAGTTTGAACAACGCTGGACCGGTGGCATCAAGCTTCAACGTCAAATCATGCTGTTGCGTGACGACCGTTGTGTGATGTTGGCTGATGCGGTATTGCGAGAGATCGATCAACCCACGGCGATGATTCGTTATGTCGGCCGCACGCCTTTATCCGCATCGTTAACGGCGGCTTTTGAAACCGATACGAACGAAATTTGGCTGAAGGATTCAAGCGAGAAACGTCGAGTTCTGGCGTTGTCGTTGCAGACCAATGAGTGGCGAGTCGGTCGTAGCGCGGCGAAAATTGAAGTCACCGAAGATCATCATTTGAAACTGCAAGCGACCAGCCAGCCGCCACGTGATAACGGTGGTAATGTTTTTGTGCCACTGTGGTTCGATTTCCAACAGCGTCGTTTCGACCGACCGCGAACCTATCGACAATTGACCGTTGGCGACGAGCTAAGGATCGTTGACCAGGACGAAGCGGTTTCGCACCGCATTCAGATGGGCAGTGAACACTGGGTGACGTATCGATCACTGCGTGGTGAGCGAACGAGAACGTTTTTAGGAAAACACTTGGTCGCCGATTTCTACTGTGCTCGTTTTCATCCTGGCGACGGCAGTTTGGAAGACCTATTGACCGTCGGCGATCATGATGAAGATATCGCGCGGGCCGAAGCCGACGCGAAAGAAGAAACGACTTGATCATCGTCACAGAAAGGTGGCGTCCGAAAGGCTATGAACGGAATCCTATCTGATAAGACGCGAGCAACGATTCAACGGAATTGGCAAGCCGCATGCGCTGATGTGCACGACGCGGCGATCGCATCAGGGCGCGAACCTTCGGAAGTGCGAATCGTCGGCGTCAGCAAATATGTTGACTCCGTAACCACTTCGGCGCTGATCGATGCCGGTTGTCATGACTTAGGCGAAGCCAGGCCACAACAATTGGCCGAAAAAGCGGCTGATTTGGCTCGATTTACAAACTTGCGATGGCACCTTATCGGTACCTTGCAACGAAATAAAGTGCGCCGAACCCTTGAGGTCGCATCGACCATTCACTCGATCGACTCTATCAAGTTGCTGCGTTTCGTCGACACGGTTGCTGGCGAGTTGAAAGTCAATTGCGACGTCTTGTTAGAAGCCAACATCAGCGGTGACGAAAGCAAGCATGGGTTTTCGCATGATCAGCTGATGGATTCTGTGGAAGACATTTGCAGTGCACAGAATGTTCGAATCGTCGGCTTGATGGGGATGGCGGGGCTGGAATCGAATCTGTCCGAGACGCAATCGCAATTCGCCAGCTTGCGAACGATGCGTGATAAACTGTCACATTCCAGCGGCTTGAAATTGGTCGAACTTTCGATGGGCATGAGCGGCGATTTCATACAAGCGATCGCTGAAGGTGCCACAATGGTCCGTATCGGGTCACGTCTTTTTGATGGGCTTTAGAAAACCAGTCGCCCACTTGTTGCAAACGCTAAAGCATCTTTTCAAGAAATCGGATCAAGGGATCATGAAAAGCCGCTATGCCTTTATAGATAAGCGTTTCGTCGGGACAGTTTCTAAGTGTTTGATAAAGATGCTTGAATTGTTTTTTATCCAGCGCTACAAGTGGCCATTGGCGGGTATGAATCGTAAATAGGATTGCACCACTGTCTGGCAATCGCGAAAGCGTTTGTCGCTCCACGCGAAAAAAACAGCTTGTTCCCGCATTGGTCGCATCGACCTGTTTTGCCGATTCCGCGATCATCGTGGACCACTTGGGCGATTGATCCAATTGATCACTTGGCCGAACGCCCCAGTTCATTCGCCACACGGGTCGGTCAAGTTTCAAATGCGTGACCAAGCGATCGGTTTGCCGTTGCAGCGTGTGCTCGAATCGGGGTACGACGCTATGGGTTTCTTGCAGCGACTGACCAATTTTATCTGCGATTGACCAACCGCTGGGAAAGAAGACTGCACCGGCTATCAAGCGATGCGGCGAAGTGCCTTCCAGGATCACCAAGTCTTCTTGGATTTGCAGCGCCAACGACAACAATGCAGGCTGATCGTCAGCAACGCAACTCAGTTCAGGATGCTTGGCTCGCAGATAACGCACAGCCAGCAATTGGGCCGTCTGGGAATCTGTGCAAGCCTGAAAATAATCGCCAAGCGATTCGGCCGCCTGAGCTTTCTTAATTTGCAGTTCACGAGCCTGCGATTCGGTTGCCACCAGCAACGGTTCGCATTGCTTTAAAACTTGGATTCCGAAAACCATCTCCGGCGACGATTCGTCCAATGGAAATGGAAACCAGTGATCAAAATCGCTGCTGTGCATCAAATGATTCGATTGAATTAGCAATGGACCGAAATCCATCTTGCGGGGCCCAGTGTGGTTGTTTGAATCCGCTCACAAAGGCTACAGCCCAACGAGTTCTAAAGAAGGTTTAGACTTCCGTAGCTGCGGAGACGGTTTTCGCTCCGGAGGCGATTTTTTGTCTGCGGTGTCCTCGAATCGATCGCTCTGCGAAGATGACCAATTCATCTCCTCATGTCACAGATCGTACTCGACTAAGACGCTCAATCAGAGGATAATCGATCGAGGGTTGGCCATATACTAGGCTGATTCAACCTCGCTGCAAAAACCGCCTTCCCCGTCGAATCTGCGTGACGCAGTTTGATTCTTTCCTTTTTATCCCCAATCAATGAGGTAGTTTCAAGGTGCGTACGGCATGTGACTCGATACGAAATGGTCTCGGTTTACTCTCGCTTGTTTTCTCGATCGCGATGACGCTGGCCTCTTTTAAAGCCATCGCCAACGAGGTACCTGCAACACCGGATCAGATCGAATTTTTCGAACGAGAAGTACGGCCATTGCTGGTTGAACACTGCTATTCGTGTCACAGCGGCTCGTCGGAGAAACTGCAGGCTAGCCTACGTGTCGATAGCCGCGAGGCTCTGTTGAGCGGTGGAGATTCGGGGCCAGCGATCATGCCGGGGGATACGGATGGAAGCATCTTCATTGAAGCGGTTCGTTACGAATCGTACGAAATGCCGCCCAAGGGAAAGCTTGCCGATAACGCGATCAAGACGTTCGAAAAATGGGTCGAGATGGGGGCACCTTGGCCAGCGGGGGATACACCATTGGAGTCGGGCGCGGTGCCTGAGTTCGATTTGCCCAAACGCAAGTCAGAGCACTGGGCTTGGCAACCGAATCAATCGCCCGCGTTGCCTGCCATCGAGGCAAAAGCTTGGCCTCGCGCATCTCTTGATCATTTCATTCTTGCCAAACTGGAAGCCAACGGCCTCAAGCCCGCGGGCGATGCTGATCGTGCGGCGCTCGTTCGACGACTTTACTTTGATTTGATCGGGCTTCCACCGACGCCTGAACAGGTCGCGAAAGTGGTCGGCGATGATTCACAGCCCAGTAACTCACAGGGTGCGATTGAGCGGTTGGTCGATGAACTGCTTGACTCACCACACTTCGGCGAACGCTGGGGCAGGCATTGGTTAGACCTGGTGCGCTATGCCGAATCGCGGGGACACGAGTTTGATAATGATGCGCCCAATGCGTTCCAATATCGAGATTATGTGATTCGTGCGTTGAACGCGGACGTACCTTATGATCAGTTCGTTCGCGAACATATCGCAGGCGATTTGCTGGCGTCGCCGCGATTGAATCCTGAGCAAGGTTTTAATGAGTCGATCCTGGGAACCGGCTTTTGGTTTTTAGGTGAATGGGTTCATTCGCCGGTCGACATTCGCAAAGACGAAGCGGATCGCTTCGACAACATGATCGACGTGATGTCGAAGGCGTTCTTGGGAGTCACGGTCGCTTGCGCACGATGCCACGATCACAAGTTCGACGCGATATCGACGGCCGATTATTACTCGCTGTCGGGTTTCTTGCAAAGCAGCGATTATCGACAGGTCCGATTTGAATCGATCGAAAAGGATCGCCAGGTATCGAGACAACTTGCGGAGATCGATGCCAAGTATCAGCGCCAGATAAGAGACTTGCTCGATGCCCAGGGGATCGCGTTTCCGCGTCAGGTGAGTTATCTGGCGGATGATGCAGTCGTCGTCGATTACGGCAACCTCGCGTCGTCACGGTATATGCAGGACGGCTTCCTCTATGGCCAGTCGCCTCAACGTGAAGGGGTGGCTTATCTGGACGCTTCGAGTTCGCTGCGCATCGCTACGCACGGGGCGGCCGCCAGCGACGCGTTTTGGAACGGTTTGCAGTCGGTCAGCGTCGGGAACGTTCAAGACCAAAGCAGGATCGCGAAGCTTCCGATGAGCGGCCGAACACTGCGATCACCAACCTTTGAATTGACCGATGCAAGGGTAAGCGTTCTTGTGCAGGGGATCGGCCACGTCGTTGCCTGTGTCGACTCGCACCGCTTAGTCGCCGGACCGCTTCATGGTGAAACCGTCAAGGCGATCGATGCGAAACAAAGCGGTTGGGTCACGCTCAATCTGCAGCGTTACGTTGGGCATCGATTGCATCTTGAGTTTGTTCCCGCCAGCGATTCGCCGCTTTCGATTCGTATGGTGGTACAAGGGCTCGATGCTGCCGGGCTTTCTGACATCGATCGGCGACTCGCTGCGAACGATCGGCAGTTCGAAGCGTACGCTCGCGCTGCGGAAGTGATGTTCGGTCCTGCGGGGACGCTTGAGGAAAAAGTCTTTGCCGATTTCGAATCAGGCACGTACGAAGGTTGGACGACAACCGGCGATGCGTTCGGCGAGATGCCGCAAACGCTGGAGACGATCGGCACTTACCAGGGGAAGATCAACGCCGTCGGAAAATACTTCGTCAATTCGCACAACATCCGAAACGGTGGCGACGTCAGTCGCGGTGACAGCTTGACCGGAACGCTCACATCGCGACCGTTCACGATCGACTGTGAAGCGATTGAGTTTTTTGTCGGCGGTGGAGCCCATCAAGGAAAGACGTGTGTCAATCTGGTGATCGATGGCAAGCCAGTCTTGTCGGTCACCGGAAATAGCAACAATCAAATGTCGCTTAATACTTGGGACGTTCGACCGTTCGCTGGTAAGGAAGCGAAGATCGAGGTCGTGGATAACCA
>DNWZ01000840.1:7370-15610 GCA_003506095.1 Planctomycetaceae bacterium
TGGCGGTGGCACGGGGAATCCGACGGCCGAACGCATTGTTAACGCTTGGCGCAAAGAACGCGAAGAACTGCGATCGCAAGTCGCTTTTCAGTCACATGTCGCACCCGCCATGATGGATGGCAGCGGCGAGGATGACCACGTGTTGATTCGCGGCAACTCGTCGAAGCCTGGTAAACGGGAACCACGGCATTTCTTGACCGCGATCTCCGGCAACGCGCCGATGCGGATCAAAGCGGGCAGTGGGCGGCTTGAACTTGCCGAACATATCAACGACCCAAGCAACCCGCTGACATCGCGAGTGATCGTCAATCGCATTTGGCACTACCTGATGGGGCGTGGGATCGTACCGACGACGGATGACTTTGGCGTGCTGGGCCAAAGGCCGTCGCATCCCGAATTGCTTGACCATTTGGCGAGTGAGTTTGTCAAAGATGGCCAGAGTATCAAGCGGATGATTCGGCGTATCGTGTTGTCACGCACGTATCAGATGTCAAGCCAGTCGGACGCCGCAGCGATGGAGGCTGATCCCAAAAATATGCTTTGGCACCACCGACCTCCCAAGCGGCTCGAGGGCGAAGCGATTCGTGATTCGCTGCTAGCACTGTCGGGACGATTGGATCCGCAACCATTTGGTGCGCCGGTGCCAATCCACTTAACCGGTTTCATGGACGGTCGAGGGCGCCCCGGGAAAAGCGGGCCGCTTGATGGTGACGGTCGCCGTTCGATCTACATCTCCGTTCGTCGCAACTTTTTGTCGCCTTTCATGCTGACCTTCGACACGCCTGTGCCGTTCAGCACGATGGGGCGTCGCAACGTTTCGAACGTCCCCGCGCAGTCGTTAATTCTGATGAACGATCCGTTTGTGGTGGAACAAGCGAATAAATGGGCCGAGCGGGTAGTGCAACAAGGGGCGAGCGTCGAAGCGAACATCAACTGGATGTACGAATCGGCGTTTGCTAGAGGTCCGTCTGAGCTGGAAAAACAGATTTCGATGGAGTTCCTTGGGGTGGCCCCGGTGGGTGTCGCCAAGGGAGACACTCGCGAGAATTCTGGCGTTGCGACGAATCCCGTTGATCTTGAACGATGGACTCATTTCGCACATGCGCTCGTCAATACAAAAGAGTTTATTTTTTTACGATAAAGATGGCATAACGCTTCATCGTCACCTGAGCGAGAATCTCAATGCAAGTGTGCAATGAGATTCGAGCTGGTCGGATAAGCGGTGTCGCATTGTGGCTTCAAGCCCCAGTCACATATCTGGCTTTTCGCCCGCATTACAACAAACAGGAAAATGATTGATGAGCCAAAGCTTGATACGAAAGATCCTGCTACTGATCGCCGTTGCCTTTCAAGTGGTTGCCGTTCAAGTGATTGCCCAGGAAACGACGCATCGCTTTCTCGCCTGCGGAGCGAAGACGTATATCATGGAGGCCGATGGAACGGCATCGTGGACGTATCCTCATAGCACTCGCGACGGTTATGTCCTCGACGATGGCCGCATCATTCTGACGCTCAGCAAGTCGCGTGATTATCCCGGCGGCTCGGTGATTGAAATCGGCACCGATGGAAAAGAAACGCTGATCTGGAAGGGCACTCAGTCCGAGGTGAACAGCACGCATCCGACCGCCGAGGGGACGTTTGTGATTACCGAGGCCGGGCCGAATCCTCGATTGTTAGAGTTGGGCCGCGACGGCAACATTCTTGTCGAGTTCGCGCTCGCTTGCCAGAAGCCGAATCATCATATGCAAACTCGAATGGCACGGAAGCTGGCCGACGGCACTTACTTGGCACCGCACCTTCTCGACTTTGCCGTCAAGCAATACGACGCGAAGGGGAACGTTTTGAACGAGATCGATACGACCGTCGATGGCGACGAGAAGCGTTCGATTCACTCCTGGCCTTTTACCGCGATCCGACATGGCGAAGGTCACACGCTCGTTTGTTGCACCAACGGAAACCGAGTCGTCGACTATGACGCTGCGGGCAAGGAGGTATGGCAGCTCACCAACGATGATTTGCCGGGGCCGTGGTTACAGGACCCTTGTGGCGGACAAGTGCTGCCCAGCGGCAACGTCGTGATCACCAGTTATGCCGGCGGTAGTAAGGATCCCAAGGCACCCAAATTGATTGAAGTCAATCGCAAGAAACAAGTCGTGTGGACCTATTCCGATGGGCAACCCGTTGGCATCCATCATTTTCAAATTCTCGATACCAATGGCCAGCCGATCGATGGTCCGGCGATGAAGTGATGAGCTCGAATAGGCGCTGAATGATGCACAATGCAGGGCAGCCAAATGGATCGATTAGAATTCGAGTTTGGTCTTCGGCAGCAAGGCTTGGATTTTCGCCTGGGTCTCCGGGCTGAAGGGTTGCTTGGCCGGAACGAGACGCAAAGACTTCAGGAAGGAGAAGGCCTGCAAATGTGGCAGACGCTCGTCGGGCAGTTCGAGGATGCCAACGGAAAGTTCTTCGAGCTGGGTCACGCCGGCAATTGCTATGAGATCAGAGTCGCTTAGTGAAGTGCCTCCCAGCTTGAGCCGGCGGAGCGTGGGGATCGACTTGACCGTCGCGATGGCCTCAATCGCCGGAGTGTTGACCCCATATTCGAGCGCCACATATTCCAGCGGTACTTGGCCCAGGTGCTTGACCAAACCAGCCGTTGCCTTGGAGCAACTGATCTCCATGCCTTTCAGGTTTTTCAGCTTTCTCAAATGTTCGGCACTGGCATCGGTGATCTGTTGGGAGTGCCACAACTTGATGAACTCAAGGTTCGGGAAGTTTTCACAAACATAACCCAGCCCTTCGTCATCGAGACCGTTGCTGTGGAAATTGATGTTTTTAAGCTTGGTCCAACCCTCAAACTTTGCGAAGCAATGACCTGGGAAACGAGCGCCCCGCGGTGAGAAAAATTCAAGGTGTTTCAGCCCGGCAAGCTGTTCCCAACCCGCATCGGTGGCAGTGCCAAAATAAGCCAGCTCAAGATGAGTCAGATCGGGACAATCGGCCAGCCGCTGGAATTGAGCCAGGCTGGTATCGCCCAGCCTGCCGAAACCACTCACACTCAGGGTTTTCAAATTCTTAAGCTTAAGCAGCGGAGCCACCCAGGAGTCCTGAATCCCCGATGCTTCCAACTTGACCGACTCGAGAGAGAGAATGTGCCCGAGGTGCTCGATAAATGCGGCATCGTACGGGTCTTCGTTTTCCTTGCGATGGTCATGGGCTTTCCCGCCCACGATGCGGGTATCGATTTGTGTTAGCGTATCGAAGAGCGGGATGTCGCCGCCCGCTGCTTTTTTCAAGAGCTCGGGCGTCGTGTTGATCATCGTAATACTGCCCGGTGCACGCTCGATCGTGCGAATGACGGCATCGACATGCGAGTGCCGTTCGGCGGCGGCAAGGATGGCGTCGACGTTGTCGGTGATCGCTTGTTTCAATGCCGCATCGGTTGTGTCATGGATGATGGCATCAAGGTCGGCGCGTGAGTTGATCTTGGAAAAGCTTGAAGCAACGACACTGGGTGTTGCAAGGGTCAGGAGGTCTGAAATCTCTGCATCCCACGACAGACTGGCCGCCTTTTCCAAACCGCCCTCGGTTGTGATTCGATAGGCCGAGAGCGTCGCGCCGGTGTAGGCGGAAACGACCAGGTACTCGCCGTCTGGCGACAGCGCCAGCCCCCACGGAATCTTGTCCGTCGGTGTCAACCCAAGCAATTCGGCCTGGCCGTCTTCACGCACTCGGTAACGGGCGATCCGGTCAAAATCTTGGCTGTGGCCACGCAATCCGGCGAAGATGAACTTGCCGTCTGGCGTGATCTCCAGATCGGACGCGCTGAGGCCCTCCTTCGACATCCCTTCCGGCAAAATGGCAATGTCCTGGCGCAGGGCAAGTTGTCCGTCGGAGAGCCGTTCGTAGGTGGAAAGGCCGATCCCTTGTTCATTTGTGAAGTAGACCATCGGCAACGTGGGATGATAGACGAGGTGGCGTGGGCCTGTGCCTGGCGGCGGATTCGCATTGAGCGGATCGAGCGGAGTGACGGTCCCCGAGGACGCATCGAAGCGGTATTGCAATAGCGCCAGGTTGGCCTTCACATAGGGAACGTAGATGAACTTGTTGTCGGGAGAAACGAGGACGCAGTGAGCCTCCTTTTTTCCTTCGTCAACGGTCGTTACAGCTTTGCCCGGCAGTCCGTCTTCACCAAGGCGATAGACATTCAGCCGCCCGTTTCCGTAGCTGACGCCCAAGAGGAACTTACCGCTGCGATCGAGGCTGAGGTACGCGGCATCGTCATTGAGGTCAATTCGATGGTGGCTCGCATAGCTGCCGTTTGTTGCCAATGTCACCACCGCCCCCGGCACCTTGCCGCGTTCTCCGCCTCCGCCAGCGACATACAGCAGTGGCTTTTCTGGATGCCCGGCAATGACCCCGCCGGGAAAACCGAGGTCCCGCTTTTCGGCAATCTTCAGTTCCAGGCCGCCGTCCTGTTTAGGAACGGCGTCAACGATCCAAAGCGATTGCGTTTTGCTGGAAGGTGCATAAATGCGAAAAGGTTCGGCGGCCAGGCTCATGCCAGACATACCGACGCAAAGCAATGCGGTGATCAGGGTAAGTTTCATATAGAGCACCATGTTCAAACTCAAACTCCGCTCGCTAATTCGGACTCGCCACGCATTCGTCAGATGAGAACCAAACAATCTCTAAGTGAGGATATCTCTAAGCGAGGATATCCTTGACCACCGTTCCTTCAACATCCGTCAGCCGATAGTCTCGGCCTTGGGAACGAAACGTGAGCCTTTCGTGATTGATGCCCAGGCAATGGAGCAGCGTGGCGTTTAGATCGTGCACATGCACCGGATTTTCAGTGATGTTGTAACTAAAGTCATCAGTCGCACCGTACGTGAGGCCCGGTTTAATACCGCCTCCAGCCAACCACATGCTGAAGCAGCGTCCGTGATGGTCGCGTCCGTAATTGTCCTGCAACCCTCCTTGACCATAGACGGTACGACCGAACTCGCCGCCCCACACGATCAGCGTTTCGTCGAGCAGGCCGCGCTGCTGCAAATCGCGAACCAGCGCTGCTTGTGGCTGATCGATGTCTTTGCACTGCAGCGGAATGTTCGACGGCAGGCCGCCGTGTTGATCCCAGCCGCGATGATAGAGCTGGACGAACCGCACGCCTCGTTCGATCAATCGCCGAGCCAGCAAACAGTTCGCGGCAAACGTTCCGGGCTTGCGTGATTCGGGACCGTAGAGATCAAAAGTCGCTTGCGATTCATTTGAAAGTTCAGTGAGTTCCGGCACTGAGGACTGCATCCGGAATGCCATCTCGAACTGAGCGATTCGCGTGGCGATTTCGGGATCGCCGGTTTGTTCCAACTGCTGCTCATTGAGCTTCGCCAAGCCGTCGAGCATTGTACGTCGGAGGTCGCGATCGATGCCGGGCGGATCGGTGAGATAAAGGACCGGATCGCCTGCGACGCGGAGTTTTACCCCTTGATGATTCGAGGGCAGGAAGCCGCTTCCCCACAAACGATCGAGCAAGCCTTGGTTGCTGTCCTTACCGCTGCCGTGCGAGATCATGACGAGGAACGCGGGCAATTCCTCGGCAAACGTTCCCAGCCCATAAGCTGCCCACGAACCGAGCGAAGGTCGCCCCGGCTGCTGCGAGCCCGTTTGCATAAACGTGATGGCCGGGTCGTGGTTGATGGCCTCGGTATGCAGCGATCGAACCAGGCAAAGGTGATCGGCGACCTTTGCGGTGTGCGGCAACAGTTCGCTGAGCTGCATCCCACATTCGCCGTGGGCTGTAAACTTGAACTGGGAGCCGACGACGGGAAAGCTCTTCTGGCCCGAAGTCATCCCGGTGAGCCGCTGGCCCATGCGGATGGAGTCGGGGAGTTCCGAACCGTGCTTTTCCCGCACGAGTGGCTTGTCGTCAAACAGTTCCAATTGCGAAGGGCCGCCAGACTGAAACAGATAGATAACGCGTTTAGCCTTGGGCGCGAAATGCGGAAGACCCGGAAGCCCACCGATGACGACGGGTGATTGGGTTGCTGCGGCGAGTCGCTCGGGGCGAAGCAACGAGGCGAGCGCTGCGACGCCCGTCGCGGCGGCCGTGCGTCCGAAAAAGTGACGCCGTGTGGAGCGCGCGAGCAGTTCATTCAGTGGCGACATGAAGTCATTCCTTGGTGATTGTTTCGTCAAGGCTAAGCAGCACGCTGCTCAGGGTCGTCCAAGCGGCAAGCTCGGAAATTTCGAGGTCTTCATCACGGAGCGACACGCCCACGCTGACCAACTTCTCCGCTGACGCTTTGTCGGCGAGAAACCGATCGCGAGCAGGTTGCAGCACCATCAATAGCAGTACTTGCTCGCTGTCGCGCGGATCGCGGCTAACGGCCATGCGGTAGGCAAACTTCATGCGCTCCGAATCTGTGGCGCCCCCTTCTTGCAAGATTCGCTCAGCCAATTTGCGAGCCGCTTCCAAGTAGGTTGGGTCGTTCATCAGCACGAGCGCTTGCAATGGCGTGTTTGTGAGCGCCCGGCGAATGACGCAGGTTTCGCGATCCGGAGCGTCGAACGTTGTCATACCGGGCGGCGGGCAGGTTCGCTTCCAAAAAGTGTACATGCTACGGCGATAGAGATCGGCCCCGGCATCCTGCTTGTAAACGGCTCGGCGTTCGACCGAAACATCCTCCCACAAACCATCCGGCTGATAGGGCTTGACGCTCGGGCCGCCCAGGCGATTGGTCAACAGACCGCTGATGGCCAGCGCATTGTCTCGCATCGTTTCGGCCGGCAAGCGAAAACGTGGTCCGCGTGCGAGCGAGCGATTCGTGGGGTCACGCTCAAGCAGCTCGGGTGTTACCCGTGACGATTGCCGATAGGTAGCCGATAGTACGATCTGCTTCAGCAGCGATTTCACGTTCCAGGGTTGAATGGATCCATTGGACTTGGCCGCGCCGGAAAAGTGCGTCGCCAGATAGTCGAGCAATTCAGGATGAGTCGGCCAGGCGCCCTGCGAGCCAAAATCTTCTACCGTTTCGACGATGCCGGTGCCAAACAGTTGTTGCCACCAGCGATTCACAGCCACTCGTGCCGTGAGCGGATGGCTGGGTTCGACCAACCAGCGAGCAAGTGCCAAGCGATCGGCGGTCGATCCTTCCGCAAGCGGTGGCAAACTGCTAGGCACTCCCGCAGTGACAGCTTCGCCGCGCTGATCGTACTGACCACGATCGAGCACAAATGCCTGGCGCGGCTGCGGCATCTCTTGCATCACCATGGTCATCGCAAACGATTTTTCGAGCTCCGTCTTCTGCTTGGCGACGTTCGCCAACTCCGCCATGATTTCGCGATGAGGTTCATCCACATGTTCTAGATAATGCTGACGCAACTGAGCGAGTTGTGCGGGAGTCCGGTCCGCCAGAGGCGTTTTGAGAATCTCGGCGATTGCAGCAACCTCCTGACCGGCGGCGAACTTTTCTGCATCCGGCGGTGAAAGCGTTGTGCGATAGAGACGGACCTCATCAATGAGACCTCGGAACGGCGCGGCGTTGGAACGCCGCCCCAGATGGAACGGTTTATCAGTCTTGATCGTTCCCTTGCCGTTCAGCTTGTCGCTCGACACATCAAGCGGTTGCTCTTGGCCATCGACGTACAGTTTGACGCCGGCAGCCTTGGCGGAACCATCGTAGGTCATCACGACATGATGCCATGCGTTGAGCGAAATCGGTTTGCGGGCAATCACTTTCAAGCCGTTGTCGGGCCAGCGATGGATCATGTGCATCGCTGGCTTGCCTTGTTCGATGATCAGGTCGTAGCCGCGAAAGGCGTTCGCGTCGTCCATTCTCGACATGACGGTGCTCGCTTCACTGGAGGCGAGAAAGATCCAAGCGGCGACGGAAAACGGCTCGCTGTGTTCAAAGCCGCCGACATCACCCAAATCGACATAGCTCTGGCCGTCGAGTTCGATCGCACCGCCTTGTTTTCCGGTCACCCACTTCGCGGCACCCTGTATCTTGCCAGTTCGCTTAGGATCCACCGCATCATTCGTCTGTTCGCCGGAATTTTCGTCGAGCGTTAAATGCAGCGACAAGCCGGTGTCTAATAACTTTTGTGGATTGCCGACAACGAACGACTTCGCGAGTTCCGCTTCCCAGATTGCTTGCACATCTGCAACATTCTGCGCCCGCTCGACCCGACGAATCTCTAGCTTCTTCGCCGCCAGTTCCAACTGATCCAGTTCC
>DNWZ01000118.1 GCA_003506095.1 Planctomycetaceae bacterium
TCGCGAAGCTGATGGACACCGGCGTTAACGAAGGTCTCACTGATCCCGATGATATTCCCTTGCCACCCGACGAAGCGATCACGCAACCGGGCGATCTCTGGATACTTGGCAACCATCGATTGCTCTGCGGTGACTCCTCATCGCCGGCGGACTTGGATCGTTTGCTGGCCGGCGCCGCGATTCATTTGTGTAATACAGATCCGCCGTACAACGTAAAAGTCGAGCCTCGCAGCAAGAATGCAATCGCAGCCGGCTTGAGTTCGTTCACCAATGATGCGGCGTCATCGAAGCTCAAGAACGACCAGGGCATGGCGGCGTTCACGCATGCTATCAATCAAAAGAATAGGTCCAAGGCCGGCGCGTCGGCGACATCGATCGCAGACGCACCTCGGCAAAAGATGCGAGCCAAGGACCGCCCGCTGGCGAATGACTTTGTCTCCGATGACGAGTTCGATCGACTGCTCGACGCGTGGTTCGGAAACATTGCTCGCGTACTCGTGCCTGGTGGTTGTTTCTACATCTGGGGCGGTTACGCCAATTGCGGCAACTATCCACCGTTTTTGAAGAAGCATGGATTGTATTTCAGCCAAGCAATCATCTGGAACAAGATGCATCCGGTTTTGACACGCAAAGATTTCATGGGCGCTCATGAGTGGTGCCAGCCGCCTGATACGTTGGTGCAAACTGCTGGTGGGACCAGCACGTTAGGCGCAATGCGAGACGACGACCGAGTAGTCAGCTTCTACCAGCACAGTTCAGCAATTGTTGGCTTGCGAGACGGCTACAAAGTCAAAGTCGGTCGGCGATCGTATTGCGGAAAACTGTACGGCGTAACGACTCCTACTAAACAATCATGGAGTACCGATGCGCATATTTGGACGGTCCGAATGACGAAAGACTATGCAACTCGTTGGTGTGTATACCTAATGCGACGTGGCGATTGGTGGCGTGTGGGTATGACTAAGATGCGAACCACCTGGGGCTTTGGACTAAAAGGCAGATTACTTCATGAATTTGGAGACGAGGCCTGGATCCTGTCACTTCATGATTCAGCGGCTGAGGCTCGGATGCAAGAGCAAATGGTGTCGATTCAGTTTGGAATTCCTCAAACCTGTTGGGCTACTAACAAAAGTTCAACCCACCGGCAAAGTGAGCTTATAAGAGACTTCTATAGCCGGCTAGATGCAGATGCTCAAGAGACTGCTGCCTGCAACGCACTCGCATACTTTCATCGAAATCGCAAATACCCGTTTGTAGATTCGAACGGAACGAGAGCAAAGTTCGGAGCAAGGCAGTCGATTCAGGTACGCGCCTGCAATTTACTTCCTGGCAGTATGGAAATTCCACTTCCTGAAGGTGGTCAAACTGTTAATTGGACCTCGGTGCGTGCAATTGATGTGCAGGACTATTCGGGTGAAGTTTGTTCGTTGGGTGTCGACCAGCATGAACACTACATCGCTGATGGTCTCGTTACTCACAATTGTTTCTATGGATGGAACGAGGGAGCCGGCCACAAGTACTACGGGCCAAACAACGAAACCGATTTGTGGAACGTTAAAAAGATTCCGCCACAACAACTCGAGCATCTCACTGGCAAGCCTGCGGAGCTTGCGGTTCGATCGATTCAGTACTCGTCGCTTCCTGGCCACAACGTACTCGACCTCTTTGGTGGCAGCGGCTCAACCTTGATCGGCGCTGAGCAGACGGGACGCAACGCGTTCTTGATGGAGCTTGATTGCCCGTACGCCGACGTCATTGTCGATCGGTACCAAAGGTTCACCGGCAAGCAAGCGATTCTCGAGCGAACGGGTGAGTCGCCGATTCCGATGAAGCCACGTGAAGAGAACATGCGATAGGAGGTCGCGTTCAAAGTTTATGACAATGCCAAGCTTGATCCTCAAAGACATAGATGTATTCGGCTCCGCAGTTCCTCGCGAATTCGTGAAGGGCTGCCCGCGTCGGCATTACAACCGTGCGATTGCCATCGGTGAATCGCTCGGGCGTTCCGTCGTTAGCAAGCGAACGAATATCGCCGCCGGCGACAAGCGTCCTTGCCAAATCAATCGCAATGTAGTTTTGTTCGAGGATCTTGCCGGCATGGTCTGGGTAACCATCGAAGTGCAGATAGATCGCTGCGTAACGACCATCATCTTGCTTGCAGGCAATCGTTGCTCGTGTCGACATGTGTCTATCTCCTTACTTCGATGGTTCGTGGTGGTTGGGTTCGACGATCGTGACGCAGTCGTCAGGCATTGTCAGCATGAGTGTTCGGCCGTTGTCCCAATCGACATCGACCTGCGCCCAATCGCGGTGGGCGTGAACGGCGACAACGGTTCCGAGCGATCCAACAGGAATCGGGTCTGGATCTTGCGGCATCGATACCAGGCGGATGCGATCGCCTTTCTTCAATCGTGTTTGCATAGTCATTGGTTCCTTGATTCATTTCGTGGTTGTGGTGAGTTTGTCGAGCAGTTCGCCGGCTTGAGCGAGTCGTGCGTTGACCTGGGCCATCGTGTGAACGTTCCGCCAGCGCAACGCTGGGTCATCTGGTGCTTGCAATGCGTCAAGCGATTGACGCAGTCGATCGAGGTAGTCGCGAGCGACGAGGTGAAGGTTCTCATAGGGAGCCGCTGGCTCAATGGACGGTTTGGACATCGCTGGTTCCTGGTTGTTAGAGAGACGAAAGACGATCCCCAACAGTCAGCCAGCGAATCAACAAAACATCAAGCCAACATGCGAGCATGTTTTGCAAAATTTCTGGAAACATGTGGACGCGCCGGCGAACCGCAGTTTCGCGATGTGTCGCATTGTGTTGCTGGTTGGGCTTATGTTCGCACCAACGAGAAAACGCCCGCACGGTGCAAACGTGGGGCGATTGAAGCGGCAACAGCCAGCGAGTTAGGACCGGCTTGGGACCAGTATGTACGAACCTTCCCCCGTGATCGGAAACTCCTTGAGTTGGTCCGTTCTCGCAAACAATTCATCGCTTCGGCGAATCACATAATCGACCGTGGCGAAGCTTTCGGTCTCATCAATTCGTCTCAATCGGTAACGGACTCCAGGTTCCGGTACCGCAATTTGATCTGCGAACAAATCCGTCACCGTCTTCACTTCGCTGATGTACGGACCGGCGGGCCGCATGATGCCCAGCGAACTGCTAAACGTGATACGATTGCCGGTTGCCTGGTCGGTCGCGATGATCCGAGTGGTTTCACCGCTATCCAACGGTTCAATGGTCGATTCGACCTTGACAATAATGGTCGCGCCGCGGTAGCGAGCGACATAGCGCTCGCCAATCCGGATGTCTTTGGCTCGCATGACCTAGCCCCGCACCGTGAATCGTCCGCGTTCGGTCTTTACGAACTTGCTGTCGTCTCCCTTGGCCAAGTCGCGAAGGATCGCGCTGTACAAGGTCGCGTGGGGAGTCTTGCCACCGGGGCTAGTCCAATAGCCCTTGGCTTCCATCGCGGTGATCAACTCTTGCGCGTTCATCGGATCGCTCGATTCGC
>DNWZ01000673.1 GCA_003506095.1 Planctomycetaceae bacterium
CACTTACTGCCGGCCGATGTGGGTGTGGATATCGTGTTGTTTGATGGCGAAGAATTGGTATATCGCGAAGGTCGTGATAATTACTTTTTGGGTTCCGAACACTTTGCTCGTGATTACCTTGCAAACCCACCAACTGTCCCCTACACCGGCGGCATTTTGCTGGACATGGTTGGTGATAAAGAACTGACGATTTACTATGAGCGGAACAGTTGGAACTATGCTCGCGAGTTGTCAAAGTCGGTGTTTGCGAAGGCGAAAGAGTTGGGCGTGGAAGCGTTTATCCCGAGGATTCGCCATGAGATTCGGGACGACCATTTGCCACTGAACCAAATCGCGAAAATTCCAACAATCGACTTGATCGATTTCGATTATCCGCGGCCCGGAATCGGAGCTCCGCGTTATTGGCACACGACTCAAGATGTGCCAGAAAACTGCAGCGGACACTCGCTGGCGACGGTCGTTTATGTGGTTCACCAGTGGTTAATGAGTCAATAAAACAGCAGCCGGAGTGGTGATGCCAACTGGCCCCGAGTCTTTCGATTTTCTGAAACCCAAGTCCGAGGTTCCGTCGCTTGTGCCGCCGGAATCTGCGGCTGAAGCAACGGCCGAATCGGCCAATCTGGCTTCGGCCAATGCGGTGACTCCCGTCGCTCCGGCTTCCAGCGGAGAGCGCGGACGATTGGGGCATTACCGCATCCTTGAAGTGCTTGGACGCGGCGGCATGGGACAAGTCTTTCGTGCCCAAGACTCGCGTCTAAAACGCGAAGTCGCTTTGAAGGTGATGAACAAGAAGTTTTCGGCGACCCCCAACAGCCGTTTGCGATTTCTGGAAGAGGCTCGCGCGATGGCAGCGATCGATGACGACAATGTCGTTACGATTTACGAGGTCGGCGAAAGCGACGGCACACCTTTTATGGCAATGGAATTGCTCAAGGGAGAGACGCTGGAAAGGCTGACTCGCAGCAGTAAGTCGATCGCCCTGGATGAATTGATCGACATTGCCAAGCAGTTGATTTCGGGCCTATCGGCTGCGCACCGCCGAGGGATCATTCACCGCGACGTAAAACCGGGGAACGTGTGGATTGAATCGCCATCCAGACGTGTCAAAGTGCTCGATTTCGGACTCGCGTTAGCGTCCAGCCCGGTCGATGCATTTGCGGAAACGACCAGCGTGATTGGCACTCCCGGTTACTTATCGCCCGAGCAAGCTCGCGGCGAAAGACTCGATGATCGCAGCGACTTATTCAGCGCTGGTGTTGTGCTGTACGAGCTCGCTTGCGGCAAAGCGCCGTTTGTCGCCAAGACCATTTCAGAGCAGTTGGTGAAGATTTTGTCACACGATCCGCCACGACCTGACACGATCGAACCGCGAGTGCCGCGCCAAGTCGGCGATGTGATCATGCGGATGTTGGCCAAGGAGCCTCGCGACCGCTTTCGTTCTGCCGCCGCCTGCGTTGAATCTTGGACGATCGCGGCTGAGGCGATTGAAGCCGAGAAACGCGCCGCAGTGCAAATTGTTCTTGACCCGACGACCCATCCATCAAAGTCGACTGGCGAAACCGGCAAAAGAGCTGCTGTATCGCCGGCTGATGGCGGTTTATGGAATGACGTTCGCGTAAGGATCGTCGCCCTGGTCGCAGCGGTCATGCTGCTGGGCACCGCAGGATGGCTGGCTTTTCGTGGCGAAAAGCGGATCGCACAAAAACCATCGGTGCCAACCCAAGCGTCTCGAGAACCGGCTGTCCTGGCCAGCACGTTGGACGTTCTCACCCTGAGCGAGATTCCTGCGGCACCGTCGAGCGTTTTAAGTGGCCAGCAAACTCGGTATCGCATCGTCTTGGCCAATGCTGCATCGTCAGACGAGAACGATCCGCGAAAAGTCAATGCGAACTCGCGAGTGATTGCCCAAATCGCGACCTACCTTTACCCGGCGAAGGAACCTGGGCAGATGCTGCGCGGCAATCGCAGGTCAGTCGCCTTTCCGCGAAAGTTATCCGCTGCGATGCTGCCCGCGCCCGGCCAAAATCGCGAATTTGAAATCGACTTTGCCTCGGCGGGAATCACGCCTGGCGAGTACGAGGTGGAGTTCGAATTGCAAAGCCCGCAGGGGACGCCAATCAATCGCTTGGCAACGCCGCTGAACATCGAAGAAAACATGGCGACAAGCGACTTGGTGGGATTCGACCGGTTGCGAACTTCACAGAACCAAGGTGCCGATACATTTGTAAAACGCGGTTCAACCGACGATTTTGGCGGCCGCCCTTTCATCGAAATCGACCATCGCAGCCCAAGCAACGAGACATCGGAATTGTCTCACGCCTACCTGCGATTCGATTTGAGCGGTCTAGCCAATCGCAACGAAACGATCGGCCGAGCCATGTTGTTGATGACATTGGAACCCGGTGGTTTTAAAGGGAAATGCACACTTCAAGCGTATGGCGTTACAGCACCTTTGCCGCAAGACTGGAGCGAAAAGGGTGAAAAACATCTGACTTGGGACACTTCTCCGTCGAAGGGTCCGATCGACGGTTACCCTTTTCTGGGCCGAATCGAGTTTGACAACACGAGCGGGCAACTCGAAAAACGTGCCGACGAATTACGCTTGTTCGGACCGGGTTTGGACGATTATCTGCGAGCCTCCGAAGCTGCGACGGTAACGATTCTGCTGATTCGATCCAGCGAAGGAACAGCAGCGACTAAACTGGTGTCGCGGGAAGGGAACGAAACCGAAGCGCCCGCACTGGCGATCCGCAAACGCCGCTAAAATCGCTCGGCCCTGATCACTGATCCACTGATCCACTTTACCGTTGCACGTTGCCGATCCCGACTGACGCCCCGAAAAACGCTAGACCAGAGCACGCACCACGATGAACCCTTCACCACACGAATCGGCGTCCGCTGAATCGCGTGGGGGCAGCGATTCGCTGACCAGCAAAAGTGGGCTGCTCAAGACTTTGTCGCGTCCCTGGACTCAGTCGCAAAGTGCCGCTGCGGTAATCGTGCGATACCTGGCCCCGATGCGTCAACAATTGATCCAGTGGACCGGCAACGAAGCGATCGCCGATGACAGCCTTAAGATGCTGATTGGCCACTTGGTCGCCCAAGGGTTTGGCCAGCACGGACGCGGCAAAATGCGTGATTTTCTGATTCGCGGCATCCGTTCGGCGGCCAAAGCGACCGTCGGTGAAATCGCCGAAAACGCACGCCCAACGATCGACTTTTCGACCTGGAAACCTGATTCGCCAGACTGGATCGCGCACTGGCGAGGCGAACTGCTGGCACGTGTTTGGCGAGAACTCGAACGCGATGAGCATCAAGATCTCAGCCGACCGCTCTACACGATTTTGAAAACCACATCCGCTCACCCCCGCGAAACGCCCGAAATGCTGGCGATTCGAATCAACACCGAATCGGATATCGCCGTCGAACCAGCGACGATTCAGCAATTGATCGTGCCAGCACGAAAACGCTTTGCCGAATTGATTTTGCAAGAAGTCTCGCAAACGCTCGAAGATCGGAGCGAAGGTTCGGTGCTGGAGGAACTGCAAGCGATCAGCTTGGCCGAACCGGTCGAAAAATGGCTTGGCAAGAAGTGATTCTCTACTGGTCGGCAAACAGCTCTTCGCCAGCGTGAAATGCCGGACGGTCGATCGTCACTTCGCGTAGCAGTTGTCCGGCGACCGCCATTCCAGACAGAAAGGCCCCTTCGACACGTGGCCCGCCACACCAATCGCCACACGCACCAAGCCCTTCGGTCGAATCCCACAAGCACGATTCTTCCAGCACGTCGACCGGAATCGCGTATCGCCAGCGATGGGCCGCGACATATTGCAGCTTGCCCGCCGCTTCGCCTGTCGCCTTTGCGAATGCCTCGATCAACGCTTCGCTGACATTGTTGGGATCGTCTTCCAAATGCTCGATCGACCACGCAGCCGACGCATGCAACACCCAGCATTCACCGCTGTCGACTTGGCGGCCCGGTTTGCTGCTGTCGCGGCAAATCCAAGACAGCGGGCTGGAATCGACGAACGCGCCATCAAAGTCGAGCGACTCCGAACGGTTGCTGCGATGCATCATCACTGCCCAGCAGGGATTCATTTTGATCGTTTGAATCCGCTTTGACAGATCGCTGTGACCGGCCAACAGCGGAGCGGATTGAGGCGGTGGGCAATTACAAATCACCCGATCGAACTCGCCTAAACTTTGCTGCTGGGCATCGATCAAACGCCACCGAGCGGTGCCGACGCGTTGAAGTTCGCTGACCGTCGTTTCAAAACGCACATCCAGTTGATCGGCCAAGTGTTTGGCCAGCACGTTCATCGTCGGCCGAGCAACGTAGCGAGGCGTATCGCTCTTTTCACCCAACACTTCCCCGGCTCGCAAATGCACGATGCGGCCCGAAAACGGCGCGACAACACCATCGTCGACCCACGAACGGACATAACGCAGGAAACGGTTATCGCGGGCGGTAAAGTACTGTGCACCGTGATCAAACCGCAGCCCTTCAGTCGTCCGACGCGTCGCCAAACGTCCGCCGACACCACGCGACTTGTCGAACAAACGAACTTGCAATCCGTGATCGGCGAGCGTTCGTGCTGCGATCAAGCCGGCGATTCCCGCACCAACAATCGCGACGGACGGTGGCCGAGCGACGATCGGTCGATGCACCACCGAGCGAAACTTTTCTAAATTGATCCGCTGGGCATGCTCGTCGAGTTCACGTGGCCGAACCGTGCCCAACACCGGTTGCTCGGGTTCAAACGGACGATCGAATTGGCCAAAACACCACAGCAGTCCGCCATAGCTGCTCGGGTCACGACCATCCAACGCGTATCGGTGGTTCAAATCGATCGCCATCTGCAACGCCCGTTCGGGCGACTGTGTCCACTTCAGGAACGCTTTGCCCCAAGTCATCCGAACGTTGTTGTGCAGTTCGCCGTGCTTGAGCAAACTCTGCTGGCAATCATCCCAAAGCGCGTCGCCGGTGACTCCGCGGGAGAGCGTTTCCCAAGAATGATGCTCGGTCCTGCGATCGCCCGCGTGCTGAAAAAGTGTTTCTCTCGCCCAATCGGGAATGCCATCGAGGGTGTCGACCTTTTCGCCCATGTGAAAGCAAAAGTGAAACGCCAATTCACGCCAGATCAACAGTTCGTCGAGAAACTTTTCGGCCGCAAACTCGGTCGCTTCGCGAGCGACCCTCAGCGGGCTGATCATGCCGAAATGGAAATACGCGCTCAAACGACTAACGCCACTGTGATCGGCGGCGTCGTTGCGGCGACGGGCGTAACTGCGCAGGCCTTTCTTTTTGAACGCTTCCCAGCGGGCGTAACCGGCACGCGTACCGCCAGGGGTATCGGCGACCGGCGCCACCGAGTGATCGATCTGGCATGCCGCAGTCAACTGAGCCAGATCGGCCCGCTGCAAATCGATGGTTTCAAAGGGCAATTCACCTTCGAACATCGCACAATCGCTGGGCTGGTCGTGATACTCCGCCGTTACGCGTTGTGCGTACAAACGACGAGTCGCATCGCGGTATTCGAAAGCGCGGGTGTAGGCTCGTTTGACCAGCGGTACCGGCACAACGCAAGATGAATCGACGCTCAGAATCGGTGTTTCGCACATCGTCACCAATCGCTGGGTCCAGCCCGTGATCGGCTCAACGGGCATTTCGTCGCTGATCAATATCGCACTGCGGCGCACCAAATCACGCAAGTGAGACCCCCGAGTGCCACATCGCTGCAAGTGAAACACATACGATATTCCGCGATCAGCTAGCTCCCGCTGGACATCACGAGCGCCTTGCAAAATGAACGTGTGATGCCGATCCGAAGCGTACGGATACTGTTCACAGACGGCGTGATAGACCAGCAGCGGTAATCCGAGCATCCGCGCGAAACAAATCGCAACATCCAGAGAGGGATTTTCGTGGCCCCGAACCGCGTGATGCATCCAGTAGAGCACGAACTCGCAACCGAGCATCGTCGGATCGCTTTGGCCCCTCGGCGGCATGAGTCGAATCCATCGCGACCGCTCGGCCAAGTGAGGGGGCAAAAACGAAAGGCTCACGTTACCCGACTCCGAATCGAAAAATGTAGCTCAACAACCTTGATTGAATCTTCGCTGACCAGCAGCATCGCACTGGCCACTTGATTGATTCATGGAGATCATAGCTATCGGTCCACCCCGTTGCCGATGGTGAGCGGCAGAAACGTTTTCTTGTTCAACCTCCGCACAACGCCATCATGCCTGAGTTTGGTCAACTGATTCGCACCACTGACCGCGGGTTGTATTGCGAAGCGGGCGGTTTTTACGTCGATCCGTGGCGTCCGGTCGATCGCGCCGTGGTCACGCATGCCCACAGTGATCATGCCTGTTACGGGTGTCGGCATTATTTGTCTAGCACCGCCGGCGAACTGCTGATGCGGTTGCGAATGCCGCCCGAGGCCGACTTTCAGTTCGTTCGCTATGGCGAGACGGTCAACGTCGGGCCGGTCAAAGTCTCGCTGCACCCGGCCGGACATATGCTCGGGTCAGCGATGGTTCGCTTGGAGCATCGCGGTCGTGTCGCACTCGTCAGTGGCGACTACAAACTCGGCAGCGACCCGACTTGCGCGGCTTGGGAACCGGTCCGTTGCCACCTGCTGGTCACGGAAACGACGTTCGGACTGCCCGTTTACCGCTGGCCCGATCCTGTCGAAGTCTTTGCGGACATCAATCGATGGTGGACGCGATCGGCCGCCTTGGGCATGACATCGATTTTGTACGCTTACGCGATTGGCAAAAGCCAGCGATTGCTGGCCGGACTCGATCCGTCGATCGGCCCAATTTACACCCACGGAGCGGTCGAAAAAGGGGTTCAGGCTTATCGCGACAGCGGCATTGCCATGCCACCGACGACCGCTATTTCGGTGGTTGACCAGCGGAACAAGGACCAAAAGCAATTCGCCGGCTCGATGATTCTTGCCGTTCCCAGTGCTCACGCCACTGCGTGGCTGAGACGATTCGGAAAGATCACAACGGCGATGGCAAGCGGCTGGATGGCTGTGCGAGGAAACCGCAGGCGGCGATCGGTCGATCGCGGATTTATCCTCAGCGATCATGTCGATTGGCCGGAATTGATCGAGGCGACTGAGCTTTGCCAGCCGGAGACGATTTGGACCGCGCACGGCTACACGGCTGCAGCGGCGCGTTTCCTTAGCGAGCTCGGATACGACGCCCATCCGCTGTGGGATTGGAATCGTCCGGCGACGGAATCCGAGTCGGATGAATTGCCTGATTCGGATTCCGGTAATTCGGCATCTGGAGCAGGTTCTGATGAGGTCGACGAGGCCAAGCTTCAAGAAGGACCGAGCTGAAGCAAAACGGTGTCGTCTAACCCGTCGTGACGACCAAATTGTCACGATGCACAACGACCTCGTACGGCCGATGCCCCAGCACATCCGCGATGCGATCGCTGGCAAGCCCGCGGATCTTTTCGACTTCGTCAGACGGGTAGTTCGTTAATCCGCGGGCGATTTCATTCCCGTCGCCATCGCACAGCGACACGACCGCCCCGCGTCGGAAATCGCCGCTGACACTGCGAATGCCGATCGCCAGCAGACTGCGTTCTTGCTTGCCAATCGCCTTGGCTGCACCTTCGTCGATGGTGATTTTGCCTTCAACATTCGCCGATGATCCGATCCAACGACGACGACCACGAATCACTCGCGACGTTGGCAAAAACAGCGTCCCGATATCTTCGCCACGAAAAATCTTATCCAACACCGCATCATCTCGACCTGGCCCCACGATCGTCGGATGTCCGTGGGAAGTGGCGGTTTCGGCCGCATGCAGCTTGCTGGCCATGCCGCCCTTGCTGGAAAGAGACACACGATCACGGGCGAGCGAGAATATGTCGGCGTTCAGTTCGCGAACCAGCGAAATCCGTTTGCTGGTCGATTCACCCGGCGGACCGTCATAAAGCCCGTCGATGTCCGACAGGATGATCAGTAAGGCGCCGCTGAGCAGCCCCGCGACACTGGCCGCCAAACGATCGTTGTCGCCAAATGTCGTCA
>DNWZ01000280.1 GCA_003506095.1 Planctomycetaceae bacterium
TCGGCAAACTCAAGCCAAGCTTTCGCGACAAGTCGGACGACCACGTTCCGCCGGCCAACACAAACTCATCGCCCGCGATCTCACCCGACGCCGTTCGCACCGCTGCGATCCGATTTCCATCAAGCTTCCAACCGGTGATTTCTACTTGATACAGCAATTGGCAATCAGATCGCCGAAGAAAATCTTCTCTGGATTGAACATAACGCTGGGGGTCTAAATGGCAGTCGCCGGGATAGTGAATGCCACCTTGGACATCCATGGTTACAGTCGGATCAAGTGCTGCCAATTGCTTTGCATCCAAGACGGTTGCCGCGATCCCAAGCCGCTGGGCCGCAATGGCGGTATGAGATTCTTCGTCAAGTCCCTTTTGCGTCTTGCATAACATCAGCAGGCCATTTTTCTTCAGGCCCAGCTGTTCACCGGAATCAGCCAACCGCGAATACGATTCACGACTGGCCAGATGCAGGTCGCGCAGGATCGGTGCACAACGCTTGACATGTTCCGCCGTTCCGGCCCGCCAAAATCGCATCGCCCAGGTGAACAATTCCCAGTTCAAACGAGGTTTGATGTAGAACGGTGACTCGGGATTTGCCATCCACTTCAAACCCAAAGCAATCATTCCCGGTGCGGCTAGCGGTACGAAGTGACTGGGAACAATCATTCCCGCGTTGCCCAATGATGAACCACGATTGCGCGGATCGCGATCAATGACGGTGACCCGATGGCCCCGTTTGACGCATTCGGCCGCGGCGCTCAAACCGATCACACCTCCACCGATGACCACAACGTGTTTGCTCATGCCAAAGTCCCCGGTAGATCGCCCAATCCGTTCGGAAAAGGATCGCAGGGGTCAACAATTAAATCGGCATGAGCCGTCACAAACGCCGTTCCGCTGATCGTCGGAATGATCTCGCCCGATTCACGGTTCAGCCAGCGATAAGTTCCTTCAAATGTCGTTCCGATAATGCTCTCTTGCACCCAAACCGCCCCTTCTTCTAAGAAGCCATCTGCGGCTAAACATGCGAGTTTCGCACTCGTGCCGGTTCCACAAGGCGAGCGGTCGAACGCGCCGCCCGGACACAATACAAAGTTACGCGAGTTGGCCCCGGCAACCGATGGCGGCCCGAACAATTCAATGTGATCGACGTCCGCGAATCCGGCCGCATTGATCGCGACGCGAATCTTCTTCGCAACTTCGATCAATCGCGGGATGTTATCCTTGGCGATCCGCTCGCCGCATTCTTTCACCAAAAAGAAACCGTTGCCGCTCCACGCAACATCACCGCGAATCGTGCCGATTCCTGGAACTTCAATTGCGAAATTCTTAGCGACGCGGCGACTCGGGATGTTGGTGATCGACGCTTTTCCTTCACCATGCCAGACCGCGTCGACGGGACCCACGGGGGTTTCAATTCGCAATGAAACGGCCCCCTTCTGCGTCGCATCGGAGGTGTCGATTCGGCCTAGGTGCGCCAGCGTTGCGACCAGCCCGATCGTTCCGTGGCCGCACATTCCCAAATAACCGACATTGTTAAAAAAAATCACACCGGCGGCGCAGGTTGGATCTTTGGGACGACACAACAATGCACCAACCCAGACTTCGCCACCTCGTGGTTCATGGATACAGATTTTTCGCAAGTCATCATGTGACTGTCGCAGTTGCGTTAACTGATCGGCAACGCTGATCGCTCCGAACTTCGGACCGCCATCGATCACAACACGCGTCGGTTCGCCACCGGTGTGGGAATCAACGACTCGAATCATGCGAGACGTCGCCATCATTTCCCACCGTTCATCAATTCTTCGATCGCTTCGGCTTCCATCGGAATATCGAACATCAAGCTTTCCGCGCCGTTTTCCGTGATTACAAGCGTATCTTCCAAGCGAATGCCCATCCGTTCGTCCTTGATATAAATCGCCGGTTCGCACGTCATCACCCAACCGGGCTGCAGTGGTGCATCGACCAGTTGCACGTCATGCACATCTAGCCCGATCGGATGGCCAACGCCATGCATGAAATACTTTGCCAAAGCCGCCTTGTCGGGCCCTTGCGATTTGACTTGTTCCATCGTCAACAAACCTAAGTCGACCACTTCCTTTTCAATCGTTTCTTGAGCGAACTTGCGCCAATCTTTTGCCAACAATCCCGGCTTCAATTCCGCCGCGCAAGCTTGATAGGCGCGGTAAACCGCATCATAAACTTGGCGTTGACGCGGCGTGAATCTTCCGTTGACCGGCAAGGTTCGCGTCATGTCCGAATTGTAATTCCCTAAAGCCGATCCGACGTCCAGCAACAACAGATCGCCGTCATTGCAGGTCGCATTATTTTCAATGTAATGCAGTGCACAGGCATTGACCCCGGTCGCCACGATTGGCGAATAAGCGAACTTGCCACCATGAGATATAAACTCATGTGCGAACTCGGCTTCGACTTGGCATTCGTTAACACCGGGCCGTAAGAACTTGGCGACTCGCACCAACCCGTCACGTGTCAATTCGCAGGCGCGGCGAATCATCGTGATTTCGGCTCCGGATTTCACCGTCCGAACCTGATGCATGATTCTTGCCAAGCGATGGTATCGATGCAGTGGGTATTGCGCCATGCAATCGCGAACAAACCGCGCTTCGCGAGTATCTTCTAAAACCGAACTCGCACGCGGATGCTCGTTCGCGTTTAAATAGACGTTTTCGGCTTCGCACATCAGATTGCGAAAGACGCCCGCAAATGCCGACAGCAATTCCACACGTTTGATTCCCGAAATGGCCGACGCCTGCTCCTTGGTCAACTTTTTGCCTTCCCAAGTTTCTAATAGCGGTGACGCTTCGCGAATGAACAAGATTTCGCGATTTTTCTCTTCATGGGCATCGGGGAAAATCACAAGTAGTGATTCTTCTTGTTCAATACCGGTCAGGTAAAAAAGATCGGCGTTGGGATGCAGGATGAACGATCCGTCGGCGTTGGTGGGCAGGACATCGTTGTTGTTAACAAAGGCAACGCTGTGTGGTTGCAACATCGCTGCTACGCGAACGCGGTTTTGCGCGAAGACGTCGGCGGGAATCGTGGGGATTAAAGACATGTTCAATCGCTGGGGATCAGAGTGAGAAAGTGAATCGGTTTGGTTGCCTTGGGTGGCATCTCAGAATAGGCCAACACCCGACCGCCGAGAAGTGACCCGCCAGAACGTTTCGCGCCGCCGTGGCTGTACTGGGCATGGCGACGATCCGCTTAATTATCCACCGACGGACCGGCCGAATAGTGCGAAAAATGCGATCCCGGCCCCGACCGTCCACGTTCGGCTTAACTGGTCTATAATGGGCGTGTGCCTCGCAGTCGCAAACCGGTCACTTCACAAGCCGGTCGCAGCTTGGATTCTCCTTTCCCCCAACGCTTTTCACGGCTCGCTTTTCCGATGACCAAACGAACGACGGCTTTTTCGTTTTGGATCCTGTTATCGATCTCGCCGTGGTTTGTATCACCTTGTTTTGCCACACGTTTCATCACGTTTGTACCCCAATCGGCAGGCAATCCACCCGCCATATCGCCCCAGTCGCCGACAGACGCGGTGGTCGCAGTCGTCCCCGGAGCCCAGTCGGGTGATCAACTGTGGAGCGGTTATCTGGATGCTTGGCGCCAGCACGCGAGCAATCCTGCCGATGCCAGCGTTCGCCAACGACTTGGATTACCCGCTGAGGAACCTGCCAGCACCAAACCCATCGACAGCCGATCGCTGGTTCGCATGATGCCCAAGGGCTTGCAAGTGGATTGGGTCGCGCCGCAAGGCGTTGAAACGGAGAACTTTCTATTGATTGCCGATGTACCCGTTGAAGTGGCCATTCAAGTTGCGATCGATCTGGAGAGCTTTTATGCGGTTTGGTCCCAACTGTTTTTCCCGCTGTGGAAGGATCGCCAGCGATGGGACCAGTCACAGACGCGCACCTCCAATCGGCCGACCACGCCGCGCGGTTCGCCCCTGAACAAAATGCGAGTGTTGGTTTTGCGTGACACGGATCAATACCAAAAGGCATTGAAGGCCGAAGGGACGCAGATCGGGCAATCGACCGGATACTATTCCGGCAACTTGCGAACGACGTTCTTATTGCACTCCGCTCGCGATGCCCAACCGGCATCCGCTGGCGACGAATCACGCGCAAGTCGTTACCACGAATTGACTCACCAAATGCTGGCCGAGGCGACTGACACGAGTTTAAAGGTCATGCCCGGCGAACGATCGGGTTTTTGGCTTGCCGAAGGGATTGCATGCTACATGGAATCGACTTCGATCCAACAAGGCTATGCGACCGTCGGCGGTTGGGAATCGTCACGCCTGCAATTCGCCAGGCACCGTGTGCTCAGCCTAGGTGAATCGACATCGATCGATCCGCTGCGTTTACTGGGGCGAGTGCAATTTCAAAGAAATGCCGATCTGCCAAGCCTCTATGCGATGGCTGCCGCAGAAACTCACCGTATCATCGATCGCAATAACGGTGATGGATTGAACGATATGATTTCGCAATTGGCCAAGCTTTATCAGATTCGTCGTCCGACCAGTCGAAGCAATACGACGTCGGATCAACGGACACCAGAAATCGATTTAGCGACGTATCTAAAGCTGACCGATGAGTCGCTTTCACCCTCCAATCGCGACGATTTGATCAATCTTTGCTTGGCCCGCTGTGACCTTCGTGTTGAAACGCTGTCTCGCATCACACCCCAGAAAAACCTGTCTTGGTTGGATTTGACGGCGTTGAAGGTTTCGGCTGCGGATGTCGTTCGGCTTTGTCCCCAATCCACATTTCTGAACCAGTTGAGCTTGGAAGCGACCGCTGTCGACGATGCGCTCGCAACTTGGATTGCCGGTGCGAATGACATCGAAGAAATTGATTTAAGCTGGACCGGCATTAGTGATGCCGTCATCAATGCGGTTCCCGATACCGCGCCGCTGCAAACACTGTGGTTGACCGGTTCCAGAATCTCGGATGCATCGATCGATCGCATTGCCGCTTGGCGATCGCTGCGTCGAGTCGACATCCAGCGCACCGCGGTGACCGATGTGGGCCGCGCTCGCCTGGCTCGTTTACGTCCCGACCTGATCATTGACCCGCTCGAATTGGTGCCCGCCCAGTGAACGAAACCCTGCCTCGATTCTTTCGTGTCCGTCAACATTTCAAGTCGGATCAGATCAATGACGTCGATTCCGCCGTGGCGGAACAAATACGCGCATCGGAATTTTCAAGGCGAATCGAACCAGGCCAATCGGTTGCGATCGCTGTTGGAAGTCGTGGGATAGCGAGAATTGGCGAGATTGTTGCCGCCGCCGTTGGATCGGTTCGCGCCCTTGGTGGTGTCCCGTGGATCGTGCCGGCGATGGGCAGCCACGGCGGAGCAACCGCATCCGGGCAAACGGCGGTCCTGGCCGAATATGGCATCACGCCCGAGCGGATGGGGTGCGAGATTCGATCGTCAATGGAAGTGCGAGAAGTCGGAAAAACATCTCAGGGCGTTCGCGTTTACTTCGACGCCAACGCCTCCACCGCCGACCATGTCATTGTGATCAATCGCATTAAACCTCATACCCGCATTTGTGGTCCCCACGAAAGCGGCTTGGTAAAGATGATGTTGATCGGTTTGGGAAAACACCGTGGCGCAGCAGAGTATCACCAAGCGATGACACGGATCGCCTTCGAAGAACTTGTTGACGAAGTGGTGCCGATGATCTTGTCCCAATGCCCGATTTCGCTCGGCCTGGCGATTATCGAAAATGCTTACGATCAAGTTGCCATGATCGAATCGGTCGATCCGTCGAACCTGCTTAGCCGCGAACCAGAACTATTAGATCTGGCGCGACAATGGATGCCACGTTTACCCTTTAACGATGCGGATCTGTTGATCATTGACAAAATCGGGAAAAACATCAGCGGCAGTGGAATGGACACCAACGTCGTCGGCCGAAAGTTCAATGATAAGATCGCAGGTGTTGATGAAGTCCCCAAGATCTTTCAAATCTATGTCCGTGGCTTGACCGACCAGAGCGCCGGCAATGCGGCGGGAATCGGGATCGCGGAGTACTGTCGCAGCGACTTAGTGCGGCAAATGGATGTTGAGAAAACGCGGGTGAATTGCTTGACGGCGCTACACATCACTGCCGCCGCGATTCCGATCCACTGGGAAACCGACCGTGAAGTCCTGGCGATTGCCGCTGGCCAATCGGGTCGCACCACCGCAGACCAGCTTCGTTGGATGTGGATTCACAGCACGCTGTGCGTTGGTGAATTGATGTGCAGTGAAGCTTATTGGCAATCCGCATCGCAGCGCGACGATTTGAGTATCATCGCCCCCAGTTCTGAATTACGCTTTGAATCGACAGGCCAGTTAAGTGAATCCTTCTTATAGTTTTTTGGTCGGCACAATGATTTTAAACAAAGTTTTCTTGCGTTTACTGGTGCCCACGGTCGCGATCATCGCGCTGGTGTTGGCAACGGCGGATTCGGCGATCGCCGAGATGCCATTTGCCGATGGCCAGACGGTTTTGGTTTTGGGCGACAGTATCACGCAAAATGGCCAATACGTGGCACTTGCCGAAGCTTACTTATGGGCCGCTTATCCCGATCGCAAAATCGATGTGATCAGTATCGGGTTAAGCAGCGAAACCGTTTCGGGCATCACTGAACCGGTTCACCCTTTCCCACGTCCCAACGTTCATGATCGAATGACCAAGGCACTTGATGTCGCAAAGCCTGACTGGGTGGTCGTTTGTTATGGCATGAATGACGGAATCTATCATCCCAAGTCGCCCGAGATTGAGGAAGCGTATCGAAAGGGTTTGACAAAACTGGTCGATCAGGTGGCAAAGCGCGGCGCGAAGCTCGTGTTGCTTACGCCGCCATCGTTTGACATCGACGCCCCACCGATTCAAAACCAATTGAAGAAGGTGGAAACCGGCGAGCCGTATGGTTATCAAAACCCCTACCGTGATTATGACAAGACCTTGACCGCCCTTGGCGATGTCGTGAAGTCGCTCGCATCAAGCGCTCACGTCGATCGGGTGATCGATGTTCATCAGGCGACCGATGATTACCTGAAACGTGTTAAAGCCGCCGTGGCCGATTACGCGTACGGCGATGGCATCCACCCGCCGGCCGATGGTCATTTAACAATGGCGATCGGTTTGCTGGCGGGACTCGGTTGTGATGCCGACGATGCCGAGGCGACGTTGATTCATTTGACTGGGTTAACCCCCGCCGATTGCACGATTGCAGCAACCGATGAACAAAAGGAGTTTCATAAACTGTTGCTCGATCGATTTTCGCGTCGTTCGGCTGCGTACCGAAAAGCGGTCGGTGTTCCGGAGCCGATGAAGGTTGACGGTTTGCCGGTTGATGAGGCGAATGTAGGTGCCACAGCGACCGAAAAGACGCTGCGACAAATGATTTTCGCAAGACCTAAACCGCCCGCTATGCCCGCCTATGCACCTTATGCCGAAGCGGCCGAGAAACGCTGGAACGCTGCGATCAAAGAACTCGAAACACTGGACCAATCCGAACAGCATCCCGATGATGCCATTTTGTTTGTCGGCAGCAGTAGCGTGCGATTGTGGGAGACGATCGAGTCGGATATGGCGCCGTTTTCGGTCATTCGTCGCGGCTATGGTGGCGCCAGGTTCAGCGATTTGGCGGTCTTTGCACAGCGATTGATCACTCCACATCAATATGCCGCGATGGTCGTGTTTGTGGCGAACGACGTAACAGGTCGATCGACCGACATCTCGGTTGATGAGGTCGAACGGTTGGCGCGGCACGTGGTTAACGTATCACAGCAGCATCAAAGCGAATCGCCAGTGTTGTTGGTCGAGATCACACCGACCGCTTCGCGATTGGTTGCTTGGCCAAAGATTCGCCGCGTCAACGATCGGTTGCGAGAAATCGCGTCATCCACCCCCAATGTCTACTTCGTCGAAACGGCAGACTATTACTTGGACGCCCGTGGCAAGCCGATCGACGAATACTTCAAAAGCGATCGATTGCATCAGACGGAGGCCGGATACGCCGTTTGGGGTGCGTTGATCAAACGGCGCTTGAGTGAGGTGTTAGCGGCTGGCGGAAAAGGCCCCTTGGTTCCCGATCAACTTGTGCCTGCGACCATTTCGAACTGAAACGCGTTCAGCCCGCATGCTGCCGGCACTAGCCAATCAGGACACGGTGACTTAAAACCGAGCTTTAAAGAATATCCCTGAGACGACCGTCCCTTTCGGCCCCGAATGATTGATCCCGAGTTTGCATCCGCACTAGTTGCCCATGGTTTTGAACTGCCCGACGACCAAGCGGAGCGGATCGAGGCGTACGTGCGTTCGGTTTGGAAGTGGAACGAGCAGATCAATATGACTCGCCACACCACGTGGGATCTGTTTGTCGGCCGCGATTTGCGTGATTGCTTACAACTGGCACCGTTGATCGGTGCCGGAGAAACGGTCTTGGATCTCGGCAGTGGTGCTGGTGTACCGGGCGTTCCGCTGGCGATCATGCGTCCGGACGTCAAAGTGTCGCTCGCCGAATCGGTTGGTAAGCGGGCAAAAATTCTTGACGAAATGGCGGCCGACTTAAATTTACCCGTCGCGGTTTACGCCGCGCGCGGTGAAGAGCTGCTCCAAGACTTTCGGTTCTCGACTATCACCTGTCGCGCCGTCGGGTCGTTGTACAAGCTGTGCCAGTGGCTGGAACCGCACTGGCCATCGGCGGGGCGATTGCTCGCAATCAAAGGTCCGAAATGGGTTGATGAGCGTGCCGAAGCGCGCCATCGCGGGGCGATGAATGAGTTGCAGATTCGCGTCGCCACGTCTTACCCACTTGGCGATGGTGAAAGCGAAGGAGTCATCCTGCAGGTTTGGCCAAAAGGTCGCGACCTTCCCAGCCAATCGACTTAGAGCCTATCCGAAAAAGGGCCTTACCCCTTTGGAGGCGAGTCGATTTGATTGGTTTTTTGGCCTCGCCGGAGAGGTTCAGATCCCTTTTCGGATGGGCACTACGTTCTTGCCAAACGCCGGAGCACTTCGATTCCGCGGTGCAGCGTTTCGTCGCTGGCGGCATAACTGATTCGAAAATGCGTGTCATGCTTGCTGAAGATTTTGCCGGGAATGATCAACAAATCGTTGGCGATCGCACGGGTGACGAAGTCGCTGCCGGTTCCCGACGGGGCTTTGGGGAATGCATAGAAAGCGCCATTTGGGCGAGCGAGTTCGTAATCATCGCCCAGTCCTTGAATGATCAAGTCACGTTTGCGCCGATAGTCATCGACATGATGCGATAGATCGACATCCATTGCCCGCAGTGCGCCCCACTGTGCCGGTTGCGGTGCACAGACGAACGTGAACTGTTGCATCTTCGTCATGGGAGCGATCAACTCGGCGGGGCCGTGAATGTAACCGACACGCCAACCGGTCATCGCGTGACTTTTGCTGAATCCATCAATCACGATCGCCTGTTCGTTATAAATTGCGGGCGAAACGAACGGTTCGTCATATTGAAAACGGCTGTAAATTTCATCCGAAACCAAGACGACATTTCGATGTTTGGCCAATTCCGCCAGTTCACGCAACTGTTGCTGTGTCGCCGAAACGCCCGATGGATTTGCGGGGCTGTTGACCAAAATCATCTTGGTTCGATCGGTGATCGCATCAGCGACTTTTTGGACATCGATTTGAAAGTCGGGATAAGTGTCGATCGCCACCGGTACACCACCAGCCAATTTCACCAGCGCCGGGTACATGACGAAGTAGGGATCGAAATAAATCACCTCATCACCCGGATTGACCAGCGCCAACATCGACAGCAGCAATCCGCCGCTGGTACCGCTGGTAATCAATACCTCGCGGTCTGCGCCGGGAAACGCGGCTCGAACCTCGTCGGTCAAACGCTGGCGCAGTGGTGCGATCCCTTGGGTTTGGGAGTAAGCGTTTTTACCGGAATGGATCGCGTCGACACAGGCGGCCTGAATTTCCTCGGGGACATCAAAATCGGGTTGACCGATCGACAAGTTGATCGGATTTTTCATGTTGGCCGCCAGGTCAAAGACCTTACGGATTCCACTGGAGTCGAACGATGCGGTACGATCTGCGATCCAGTTCTTCATTGTGTTCACTGATCAGCGGCGGAAATTGAAAGGCGATAACGTTGGCGAAAACCCGTCCCATCGAACCGGTAATCCGCTTTTGCGCCATCATTGCCGCCGATGACGCAGTGCGGCAATGGGCGATGGAACGAATTGTATCGCAGTGGGGAACTGTTGTTGAAACGTCGCCGCCGCTGCCGTTCGCCGCTGGCGGATACTACGACGACGAGATGGGGGCGGGATTGACCAAAGTGATGGTCGCGATCGACCCTCCAATTGACCCGCAGGGACTGGCTGATTGGAAACTTCAGACCAACGTTTGGGAACGCGAGGCGATGGATCTGTTTCCGGGCGAAACGGTCCGACCGTTGAATCTCGACCCCGGTTACATCACGCAAGCTAAACTGGTGCTTGCCACAGTCAAAGACCGTGATCATCGCGTTTACCTGCACACAGGAATTTTTGGCGAAATCACCCTCAGCTATATCGGTGGCCAATGGGTGTGGCACCGCTGGACCTATCCTGACTATCGCACCGACGATGTCTACGCGTTCGCAACGGATTGTCGAAATCGTTTACGAGCGTTCCTGAAAGCCTCCGGAGCGTTCCGAACGGGGAAAAAGAACTCCTTTATCGATTAAGCCGTTTTCCACCAATAACGGTCGTATCAGTTGCATCGATCGGTGGCCGCAAAAGCGATTCGTCAAGCCCGGAAATCACGCCGTCCCAGGGGATTACGACCTACGGTTTGACAGTTCGATGCACCAGTGGACTGATCAAAAGTCGCGGTGCGTTATCTATCTTCCTCGTCAGCTCTGTTACGGTTGGTGCGAATCGTATGATCGAAGTCATCGCGCTGACCAAAGTCTATCAAGACAGCAACACGGGAAGACATGTTGCGGTTGATCGCGTGCATTTCCAAGTGCGAGCCGGAGAGATCCTCGGTTTGCTTGGTGCCAACGGCGCGGGCAAAACGACCGTGCTGAGGATCCTGGCAACGATGTTGCGACCGACATCCGGCGCGGTTCGCGTGTGCGGATTCGGCGTGGAGGATTCACCTGCAGAAGTTCGGCGACGAATCGGTTTTGTCAGCAACAATACAGCAATCTACGATCGCATGACCGCCGAGGAGATGCTCGCATTTTTTGGGAAGCTCCACGGTCTAAATGGTGATCGCTTGCGTCAGCGGACCGAATCGCTGATGGATACTTTACGGATGAATGATTTTCGCAAATGCCCCGGTGCGAAGTTGTCGACCGGGATGAAGCAAAAGGTTTCGATCGCGCGGGCGCTAATTCATGATCCACCGGTATTGATCTTCGACGAAGCGACGCTTGGGTTGGATGTTATGGTTGCGCGGAATCTTCTGCAGGTGATTCGACAACTGCGAGACGCTGGCAAGTGCCTGATCTTTTCGACTCACATCATGAGCGAAGTCGAGAAACTTTGCGACCGTGTGGCGATCATGCACCAGGGCCGAATACTCGACTGCGGAACCTTATCGGAACTGAAAGCTCGGCATGGCAACCATGATGTAGAAGAGCTGTTCTTTTCGCTCGTCACCAGTCATGATCCGACGGCGACATCACAGTCGGTTTTGCAGGGGGCGGAATGATCGACCAAGACCCGTCCGAACGAATCCGCTGGTCAGCGGTGCGATTGATTTACTCGCGAGAAATGCGAGATCAACTGCGCGACCGCCGCACCCTGTTCACAATCTTGATTTTACCTCTGTTGCTGTATCCGCTGATCGGATCGGTATTGATGCAGGTCACGCAATTTAGCAATCAACCGGTCATGAAGATCGCCGTGATTGGCAACGAGCATCTGCAGGATTTACCGCCGCTGTTTGAGGCAATTGATCCGGTATCCGGCGAACCGGCGTGTGTGCCGGGCGGGCCAGATTCAGACAATTCCCAAGCAGGACAAATCAATACGGTCGTGATTGGAAGTCATGAAAACTTACCAATGGAGCATCGATTCGCTGACAGCCTTTTGACGGCACGCCAACCGATGCGGTTGACGCTGTACCGCGCTAGTGAGTTCGGTGATCAAGCAAAGATTGATCAAGTGACCGGACGTTGGGTCAACGACGGTGTCTATGATATTATTCTAAAAATCCCAGAAAACCTTGTTGATATCGATCAACACGAGAATAAAGGCCTTGTCGAAAGAGGGCCTGCCCCTGGGATCAGCCTTGTTTATAACGCGGCGTCTGGGCCATCCAATTCCGCCGTCGCCGTGGTGACATCAGCGCTTCAAGCCTGGAAACACCAATGGGTGCAGCGATCACTGGAAGGATTCGGGATTGGACAATCGGTGTTGCAACCGTTTGAGGTTACGTTGGCGGATATCGCCAAACCCGATGCCCGGCAGACGATGTTTTGGAGCAAGTTGCTGCCGATGGTCATGCTTGTCTGGGCCATGACAGGTGCGTTCTATCCGGCTATCGATATGGTTGCTGGCGAGAAAGAACGTGGAACGCTCGAAACCTTGCTGTGCAGCCCCGCGCTACGAGGCGAAATCGTATGGGGCAAGCTAGCGGCCGTTACAACGTTCAGCATGTTGACTGCGATTCTGAACACCATCAGCATGCTGTCCACTGGTGCGATGGTTTTTAGCCAAATCGGGATTGGCGAACCCACGACAATGCCGCTGTGGACGGTGGTATTGTTGCTTGGCACCATGTTTCCGCTGTCGATCATGTTCAGCGGAATTGCTCTGGGGTTGTCGGCAATGGCCCGCAGCAGCAAAGAAGGCCAGTATTACTTGATGCCGATGATGATGGCCATTATTCCATTTGTCGTCTTGCCAAGCATGCCGGGCATCTCATTGAGTATCGGAACGAGCCTTATACCCGTGACTGGAATGTTCCTGCTGGTGCGTTCCTTGATCGAATCCAATTATACGAGCGCCTTGGTGCATCTACCGATGGTCGCCGGAGTGACGATCGCCTGTGTTGGGTTGGTTTTGCGTTGGACGATGAGACTGTTTGAAAATGAATCGGTCCTGTTCCACGGCGGCCAACCCTTTAATCCCGGCCGCATGCTAGATTCGATTCGCGAAAACCGCCAAACCTATGCTAAGCCGAATCAAGCTTATGCTCTGGCCGTTGTGATTTTAGTAGGATTGTTCTTCGGCCGATTGATGTTTGTTGGCATTCCCGATGGCGTTTCGGGACTAGCAAAAATGGTGCTCGGTCCTCAGTTGGGGATGATCCTATTGCCGTCACTCATCCTAGCTGCGGTTTGCACAAAGCGGGCGAGGATCGGGCTAAGGCTTCGCATGCCGACTTGGAATGTCTTGTTGTTCTCAGTCGTGTTGGGATTCGCACTCCATCCGGCTTATATGTTATTGACCCGCTGGGTGATGGTCGCTTATCCGATCTCTGAATCAGCGATAGCATCGATGAGGCCACTGACAGATCAAATGGCTGCGACGCCCTGGATTTACTTGGTCCTGTTGATGGCGGTGGTTCCGGCCATTTGTGAGGAGCTGGCATTCCGAGGATTTATGTTTGGCGGATTGCTGCGAGATCGACAACCGTTTCGTGCGATTTTAGTGACCGCCGTTTTGTTCGGTGTTTCGCATGGAGTATTGCAGCAATCGATTTCGGCAACCGTAATGGGATTCCTGCTCGGATGGATCGCGTGGCGCACCGGAAGTGTCGTGCCGACGATCTTGATTCATACAATCAACAACACACTTTCGGTGTCGTTGCCGAACATCGCCGAGATCGATATACCCGCCAAGTCGTTTATCTTGGATACCACGGGCGATCAATTCGCCTATCAACCAATGTGGTGCCTGATGTGCATCACGTTCTCGATAGCGATCTTAGTGATCTTTGGTGCGCTGCGCGGTGATGCTGATGAGCAATCATCGACCGAAGAAACGGACACGGATACATTGTCACCAGGTCGAGATGCCGGAACCTTTACGATGGTTCCCGGCGTGAATTAATGACATGCAGCGAGTCGTAAAAACGGATCGCTGCAGGGAACATCGCTGGCAAGACCGGCGAATGCACGACGATCATTGAATGCGGCAATGCGCCAAAATCTCTTCCGGTGTCGCTTTGTATCCGGTGTAAAACGGCCCGAACTCTGCGTACATTGCGCTCGCTTCGTCGAATCGCATGCGATAGACGATTTCCTTCAGGTACTCAGGATTGCGAGCCCAAAGCGTGACCATCCATTCCCAATCGTCCAAGCCGACGCCGACGGTGATTACTTGGCTGACACGGCCCGCGAACGCGATTCCGCTGCGGGCATGTTCGGCCATCAATTCTTTGCGATGCGAAAACGGGGTGGTGAACCAATTGGCACCGACAACCCGGCTTTTATTCATCGGATAAAAACACGCCGCCGGCCAGTTGGGAAACTCGGGGCTCAGCCGCTGATGGTTCATCATCGGCAAACGATCGGCATAAGCCTTCACGCGTGCTTCGAGTTCAGGAGACCCCAGGGCAGCGCCTTCGCGAATCATGTTCTCGCGAAACGTGTCGATCGACGGGACATACTCGCTGACCTCGCTCATCGAAACGAATGACCACGTCGGTTCGATCGCCGCACCCATCGGGCCCGACATGATCGCTTGATGAACCGCGTCGATGGTCAACGGATTGGGATCCATCACCATGATCGCAAAATCGGCTTTATGACCCGAGATAATGTATCCTTGCAACCGCTGGGGCATTTCGTCGCCAGTCGGATTCAAGGCCGCGATGAACTCGTCTCGACCGCCGACGCCTGGCAATCGGTCACGGCAAAACCGATAGAAGTAATGTCCACAATGCCAACCCTCCTCGGGAACAAGCGAATTGGGTGGTGGCGCGGCGTGGGCGGGTCGAGCGCTTGGGGTTGTCATGACAATGCCTTGGGTCAGCTTGGGTAAGAGTTTTTTTGCTAACCGATCTTACCAGCTTGCCCAGAATTCTGACCAGACGACCGCGTCGATCGCCCGGGATTTCAATCGCTTGAAGCTCCGGACGACAGACTTGCTGGGTGGCTTTAGCGAAATGTCCACTGAGTATGTGAACGTTGATGGCCGTGGTGGACCGACCACTGACGATTGTGATTTGCACCAAAATGACCATACGAATATGGCTGTTTCCATCCCGTCGTGCGACTTGCTTGGGGGATTGCAGGGGAGCGGGGCGTCTTGTCCGCATGACTGGGCAGCGAATGCGTCAGGTCAATTTTCTTTTTCGGTGGTGCGGGGGCTGGCAAATCCGCACTGTCAAACTGGTTGTCGAACATCAATCCATCTGGGGCGACAACGCGGCGGGACAAATCCTCCGTTTGGTTCCAATAACCGCCACCGACCGATTCCTGGTGTGTGGGCATAGCGACCTGCGGCGAGCCTTGGTGGGCCGAACGGTGATGCTTCAGCGGTTGTGGTGGCTCGATCACCAAGTGTGTCGCCGCAGACGTTTGGGCCATTGGGTTGGCTCTCGGATCCACCCATTGCTGGGCGCTGACTTGGATCGGTTCCAACGCGGTGATTGAAACGCAGGCAACCATTGCGAGAACGAATCGGTGGCAAGCGCGTGAAATGCGGCCAAAACCGCAAAATGGCAGGGTTGTCCGCAAGCATCCTGGTGAAGTCATCGAACGCCTTTCGCGCTGAGAAAACGGATCGGATACGTCGGTTCGCAGCCTTGCGGAACGTTCTATCCAGAGCCAGTTATCGACCACCAGGGGCCGCAAAGTCGACTCAATCGCGCCAAATTATCACAAAACAGACCTGGTTAAGTGTACAAATGGAGTCCAGCGAACCATCGGTGCCGACTGTGCCTAAGGCAGTTCTAAGCCGGCGTGCTGGTGCGTCATCCGCTGTAAGTAGTGTCGCGTATCGTTGAAAAAATTGACGTCACGATCTTCCCGTTCGAATCGAAAACGCTCTTCGGGCGAAGGCTGGATTCGCCGCACTGCATAGATTTCCAGCAGGCTGATCAAATTGCCGCGCGGCTTGTCGGTCGGCAAAGCTTCGGTTGAAGGATCCGTTGTGTTTAGTTCGTCAGAATCGACCAAGGGCAGGGAAGCTGGGACCGTTTGCAAACCTGATTTGACGGTAGCATCGGTCTGCGGTGGCGACGAGACTTGATCAGAAAACGGTGCGGGGTCACTGCTGCCTGGTTCAGCGACAAGGGGCGGTTGCCCCCAAAACTCGATCCGACTGGGTAAACCGACTCCGAAACCGTTCTCATCCCCCACAGCAGCGATCGCCATTCGAACTTCATGAGGGCATCGTTCGGACCATGCGGCGCCCGATTCCGGAGCGGTCATTCGCTGTTTCGCCTTTGCCTTGATCACGCCTCGCAAAATCCAGACCGCTTTTCGGTCGACAAAACCTTTGGACAGCCGTAGGTCGTAATCTGCCGCAATCTGCTCAACGACTTCGACCAACCCACCGACGCGCAACCAAGGCGAAACTTGGTGGGCAGCATCGACGATCGCGTTCGAATCCCGAATGGGCGACGGTTTCACAATGCCTTGCCGAGTGAGTTCGCGATAAAACTCTTCGATGCGGCCGAGGTCAACCCGTCGCAGCGTGACGTTCGTGCCGACGTGTGTGC